>CAIXKV010000234.1 GCA_903920145.1 uncultured Rhodospirillales bacterium | reverse complement strand
GCCTTTCGCCGGTCCTCGGGCCGCGACGGCGGCCCCGCGTCCTCGTGGACGCGAAGCCAAGGGCGCGGATGCGCCCGCCCGGCGTCTGAGGGCAGCCTTGATGAGTCACCATCAAGGCCCGATGGTATCAAATACGGCGTACCGTCTATCAAGCCGAGTCCAGACTGGGATCAGACAGCGCGAGATCAAGCAGAGGCAGGAAAGCTGTCGTTTCCTGGGCTCCGGCCAGGACGAAGCGCCGGTCAAAGATGAAGCAGGGGACGGCGTGAAGGTCGAGCTGGTAGGAGGAAATGTTGGCGAGAAACAAGGCCAGATCCCGCTCGGGATCAGCCTCCAGGTGGAGGCGGGCCCGGTTGGGGTCGAGTCCGGCTTGTTCGGCCAGCGACAGCAGCGTGTCTTGGGCGCCGATATCGAGGCCTTGGACGAAATAAGCGGCGAATAACAGGCCGGTCAGGCGTTCGGTGCGTTCGGTTCCGATGCCGGTTTCGCTTTCGGCAGAAAACGCCAGCAGCCGATGCGCGTCCAGGGTGTTGGGGGTGTGGGTGATACGCTTGAGATCAAGAGGGAGGCCATCGCGTTTGGCCGTGTCCTCGACCACCGCTTGAGCTTGGCGGGCCCGGTCGCGGCTGCCAAAGCGCAAGGCCATGTACAAACTGCTGTTCATACCATGACGGGGCAAGTCAGGATTCAGGGGGAACGGGTGCCATCGTCGGGTCACTCGCGCCCGAGGCCGCTCGGCCAGGGCCCGAGAGAGACGGTGGTGGCCGATGTAACACCACGGGCAGACCAGATCAGAAAAGACATCGATCAGCATGGCGCCCCTTCCTTGCCCGCTGTTTGCCGAAAGCCCCTGCACCTTATGGGCAAGTCGCCCGATATCCTGTAAAGTGGGCGGTCTGCAAGGCGGGCGGCGATGTCGTCAACCGGGTCAACAGAGTCAATATTGGACCGAGGATGAGCGATTCATATCTCGACGGCAAGGTGCGTGAGGCGCTGTTGGCCGCCAAGGGAAGCGTGGCGTTGGCTCAAAGCACCTTGATCGTTTGGGCGGCCAAGGATGAGCGGTTGTTGCGAACGATGGTCCAGCCCTTCATCAAAGCCATTGCCGGAGATGCTATCGCCAGGGCCTTGAAGCGTGGCGTGACGGTGCCCGGCCTTGGCAGGCCAGCCCCCAAGCCTCGAGCTGCGGTGTCTCAGGAGGATCTGCGGCGTGTACTCGACCAAATGGGCAGTGGGGCTGTGGGCAGTGAGCCTGACGAGGGGGGCGGGGAGAGTCCGACCATCGCCGGAATTTTAGGCAGCGATCCCAGGGGCGGTGATCCCAAAGGAACCGGGCCGTCGCGCCGACCGGAACCGACGGTCCAGACGGTGGATCAGGCCAACACCATCCGCACGTTGGCGGCGGTTTACGCCAAAAACCGCAAGCGGCCCTAAGCTCGGCCACGCATCACGGTTGGCCTCAAACGCCGGGCGGGCGCATTCGCGCCCTCGGCTTTACGCGCCCTCGGCTTTACGCGCCCTCGGCTTTACGCGCCCTCGGCTTTACGCGCATAGATGCGTAGGGCTGTCGTCGCAGCTCGATACCGGCACTGTGTCATACCATCGAGCCTTGATGTTGACTTATCAAGGCTGCTCTCAGACGCCGGGCGGGCGCATCCGCGCCCTTGGCTTCGCGCGCATGGGCGCGCGGGGCCGCCGTCGCGGCCCGATACCGGCAGTGTGTCATCGTTATAGCTCGCCGGTATCAATGTTAGGGCTAGCCGGTATCAACACCAAGGCTTGCCGTCATCGGAGCCAGAACAGCGGGCCTTGAGGGCACTCCTCAAAGCCTGCCCTGTTCGCGAAGACGGCCTGTTCGTTCAGGCTTCGGCGTCTGAAGCGCGGCGGCCAAGCCCGAGCTTGAGGGCTAGATCGGAGCGTGCCTTGGCGTAATTCGGCGCAACCATCGGGTAATCGGATGGGAGGCTCCATTTGCTCCGATAATCGTCCGGGGTTAAACCGTAGCTCGACATCAGATGCCGCTTGAGCATCTTAAGCTTCTTACCGTCTTCGAGACAGATAATATAGTCAGCAGTCACTGACTTTTTAATTGAGACGGCGGGCTTCAGCTCTTCCTTCGCCGGGGCCTCTTCCACGGGGGCCGTCAGGCGCACCAAGCTGTCGCGGACACTTTGAATCAGTCGCGGAAGCTCGGAGACCGGCAATTGATGGTGTTTGACGTAAGCCGCGATGATCGTCGTCGTCAGAGCTGTTACGTCGTTTGCGTCCTGGGTTTCCATATTAGACCTCGCTTATTGCTTTCCCTCTATTATATAAATCTGTAACAGGCAAAGAGGAGAGAGGCAAGCTTGAAGGGGGATCATTTTTGTTGGCGGCCTGTCGGGTGCCAACCCGCCAGCCATCACCGTTTGACTCCCAAAATAAGGCCAAAATTGGTCCCGATTATGGTTTTTTTCATGATGACTGAAGGCTTACGCTCGATTTGAACGGTGTTGCCGTGACGGCAGGTTGGGGCATAGCTGATATGTTCTGTTCGGAGTGGGCAACGCGGAGAGTGGGATCATGACGGCAGCTCCTTTGATGTCCTTCATCGCTGTGAATCGTTTCGGATTGGGGGGGCGTCCCGAAGAGCGGGCGGCAGCGGCCAGTGATCCGCGTGGTTGGCTCAAGGCTCAATTGGCCGAAGACGGTACTGTCTCGCCAGCCTTTGCCGGGCTGCCGGCGGGGGGCGAGGTGACAGGGCGGTTGGCGCGGGCCCATGAAGCCGAGCAAGAGGCGCGGCGTCCTCCGTCTCTCAGTCCAGGGGCTCCGGGCGGTGGGTTCGGGGCCGAGACCGGGGTTGGTGCCGGAGCGGGAGCGCCTCGGCCTGGAGGCGGGCGGGTGCCGCCTTTGGTGCCGCCGTTATCGGCTGTGACCGATCCCGCAAATGGCGACGACGCCCCCATGAGGCGCCCGCCCAAGCTTGTCATCCCGCCACCACCACCAGGAGGAGGAACGCCCGGCGGGGCGGCCGTAGGGTCCGAGGCCACCGTCGGTTTGCAGGATCCGCTTAAACAGCTTCAGATAGAGCTGCGGGATCTCTTTCGACGCGAGGCCGGAGCCCGAATTCAGGCCATGGCCACCGCCGACCAGCCTTTCCGTGAGCGATTGGTGGCGTTTTGGAGCAATCATTTTACGGTGTCGGTGCGGCGGTCCGAGGTGACAGGGTTGGTGGGCGCCTTCGAGCGGGAAGCGATCCGCCCTCATGTCACCGGGCATTTTGAAGACATGCTGTTGGCAGCGATCCGCCACCCGGCCATGCTGCTGTATCTTGACAACGCCCAATCCATTGGTCCGCATTCCCAGGTGGGCCTGCGGAGTCGGCGGGGACTCAATGAGAATCTGGCGCGGGAGATTCTGGAACTCCGGACCCTGGGGGTGGAGGGGGGGTATGGCCAGGACGATGTTCGGGCCTTTGCGGCGATTCTGACCGGCTGGTCGGTGCTGGGGCCGCGCGACGTTGATGGAGGGACCAACGGCTTTGTGTTCCGTCCGGCCACCCATGAGCCGGGCGAGAAGAGTCTGCTGGGGGTTCGCTATCCCGAAGGCGGCGAGTCCGAAGGAGTGGCGGCCCTGGCGGCGCTCGCGCGTCATCCCGCCACGGCTCGGCATGTGGCCACGAGGTTGGCGCGCCACTTCATCGCCGACCAGCCTCCTGCTGCTGCCGTGGCGCGTCTGGAACGGGTGTTTCGGGACAGCGGCGGTGATTTGGGGCGGTTGGCCGGGGCGCTGGTGGACAGCCCCGAAGCGTGGGCCGAGCCGCTGGCCAAGATCAAAACGCCCGAGGAGTTGGTGGTGTCGACGTTACGGGCCACGGGCGTCATCTGGCCGCTTGATCGCGTGGTGGGGCAATTGCGCCAGTTGGGGCAAATGTCTTTCTCGGCGCCCTCGCCAGCGGGCTGGCCCGATGTGGCCGGAGAGTGGATTGGCCCCGAGGCGGTGATGCAGCGGATCGAATGGTGCGCGCTTGCCGGTCATCGGCTGGCGCCGATGGTTCGGCCCGCAGACCTGTTGGAAGCCACCATTGGGCCGGTGGCACGGCCTGAAACCCGGCAAGTGGTGCTTCAGGCGGCCAGCGTTGCCGAAGCCGTCACACTGTTGCTCGCCAGTCCCGAATTTCAGCGGAGGTAATGCCCATGCTGTTCCGTTCGACTCGACGCCAATTCCTGGTTGGGCTTCCGGTTTCGCTGGCGGTGGCGTGTCCCGGTTTTGGTTCGTTGGCGCTGGCGATGGCGGCGGCTCCCACGGCGCGGCGGTTGGTGGTGGTGATCCTGCGTGGTGCTTTGGACGGGCTGGCGGCGGTGGCGCCCTATGGTGATCCGGCCTATCGCAGCCAGCGCGGCCCGTTGGCTATGGCCGAACCGGGAAAGGCGGACGGTTTGCTGGATCTCGGAGGGCATTTTGGCTTGCATCCAGCCTTGGCACCTCTGCATGCGTTCTACCGGAACGGCCAGTTGGCGGTGTTTCACGCGGTGGCCAGTCCCTATCGGGGGCGTTCGCATTTCGATGGCCAGGATTTGCTGGAAACCGGCTTCGCCACCCCCCGTCAGGCCCCGTCCTCACTGCGAGAGGCTGGTGAGAGCGGCTGGCTGAATCGGGCGTTGGGACTGTTGCCAGTCTCCCATCCGTTTCCCCAGAATCGTCCTGGTTTGGCCATGGGGCAGACCGTCCCGCTGATCCTGCGCGGGGCGGCGCCAGTCAGTTCGTGGGCGCCGGCAGCCATGCCTGAACCCAATCCCGACTTGATCGGGCGGTTGGTGCAACTCTATTTGGGCGACCCGCTATTGGCGCCAGCCTTGGAGGAAGGGTTGCGTGGGCAGCTTTTTGCCGATACGGCGTTAGCGGTGCCGGCACCGGCTCCGGTTTCGCCTCCGCCTCCGCCTGTAGGGGGAATGGGGGGGCCGACTGCCGCCACTCCTGCCCCCGCCTCCGCACCCCGGCCCTCGGGCGGAGACTTCCCAGCGTTGGCCGTGACTCTGGCCCGGTTCCTGAACCCCGAGGCCGGACCTCGGGTGGCGGTGATGGAATTGGGAGGGTGGGATACTCATGCCGGGCAGGGCGCTGCCAAGGGGCGGTTGGCCGATGCTCTTCGCCCTCTGGCCGTGGGGTTGGCCGGGCTCGCCCAAACGCTCACCCCCGAGATTTGGCGCCAAACGGCGGTGGTGGTTGTCACCGAATTTGGCCGCACCGTTGCCGTCAACGGGACCGGCGGCACCGATCATGGCACGGGCGGTTGTGCTTTTTTGTTTGGCGGTGCCGTCGTGGGTGGGCGGGTGATGACCGATTGGCCCGGTTTGGCGCAACCGGCCTTGTTCGAAGGGCGCGACCTGATGCCCACCTTGGATCTGAGAGCTGTGCTCAAGGGCGTGCTGCGCGACCATCTTGGATTGCCGATCGCTGGTATCAATGCGACCGTCTTTCCCGACAGCGGCGCAGTTGCCCCTGTTGCGGGTTTGATTCGGACGTGATGGCTATCGGCGCTTGGCCGTCTTGCCGCCCTTAGCCTCTTGGGCCGCTTGCAGGGCTTTGGCGCGCTTGGCCTCTTGGGCGCGCTTGGCTTCGTGGGTGGCACGGTTCTTGGCGTATTGGCTCAAGACCTGTTCGATCTCGGGTGGCAGCAGCGAGAAGGCACAGGTGAAGCGCCGATTGCTATCAATGTTAACAATAATACATCGCGTGCTAAAGGAAAATTTTCCATGTGAATCATCGACTGTTACCGACAGCGCCACCATTTGATCTTTGATCAGATTGTCGTCGGCCTCGCCGGCAATAAAGGCTTTGGTCGAGATGTTGATCAAGGGATGGGTCCGGCTATCGATCTTGACGTGACCGCAGGGCTGCGGAGCCGATGCCTTTTTTGGGATGGGTTTCTTCTTGCTTTCGAATAGATCCTTAAGCCACTCAAACATCAACCACTCTCCTCGCGCCGGTTCACTGCCGTGCGACCAACCGATTCCGTGACAGGGACGTGACAGGGATGGATACGACCGCAGGGTAAGGCGGGCAAGGGGGGGATGCAAGAGGCTCGGCGCCGTGCCTCAGGAGCAACGACCGCTGCGGCGGCGCCAGTCCAGAGCACCGCCCCGGTTCCCGGTAAGCGCGGGATCGCGTCACAACCGTCACAACGCCGACCGCTTCACAATGCCAACCGTTACGAACGCCGCAGGCCCGCCTGTTGGCTGACGAAGAGCCGCCTCGTATTCAGTCGAGGGTCAGCCGGTGCCGACTTTGCGATCGTCGGGGCTCACAACCTTGCGCTCCTCAGGGCGTTTCTTCGAGGCCGGCTGGTAGGCAATGGCGGCATGATCGGCACAGTAAGGCATGCCTAATTGTGCCGGACGACCGCAGAAATGAAAGTCATGATGCTTGGGATCCCCGACCGGCCATTTGCACATGCGCTCGGTTAGAGCTAAAATAGTTGCCCCGCGTGTGGTTTTCTTTTTGATTGGAGACGGACGACCGGAGAGACCTAGGCGGTGGGCCTTGCCAATGACGGCATTGCGGCTGACGTCGCCCAATGTATCAGCAATCTCGCTGGCGCTCATGCCCTGTCCCCACAGAGTCTTGAGCTGTTCAATCTTCTCGTCCGTCCAACTCATCGACTGTCTCCACGCTGATAATATGTTGACAAAAGTTCCCCTATTCTCGGTTTATCCACTCGGTGTCGAGCCGATGCCGTGTCTAATGGACCGAGACACAATAAGTTCGCTGAGTTGAGCCCGTAATATGCTGTGTCTGACCTGCTTGATCATACCAGATCAGGGGACCGGAGGATAGAGGGATTCAAATCTATGCGATAGGTTAGGGTAGGCGAAAACGCTTTAAGATGCAACTAAAGGCGGGATGCATGGTGAAAAATTCAGGGATGCCCTTTTGGCGCCGTAATCATGGGATGCCAAAGAGTTGATGTGGGATTCGTTCAGTCGGGCCCAGCCAGCCGCGACATGGTGCCACAGGGTGGCCGATCTAGGGGCGGGTTGCTGGGCCGGTAACAAAAATTGCACGCAACATTCGGAAACAAAACCACTGGATTTCTTTTCTGAAATTCACGAAATTGGTTTGACCTGACGGGGGAAGGCGTCTAACTTGCACCGCCCGATCGGGGGTATGAGCGGTCGCCCGGTCCTCGGCGGATCGCACGACATGAGGTCGGTGGGCCGGTGGCGGTTATCGGGTAGCACGAAGGTTGACGATCATGGCCGAACAGTTGTTGAGCGGAGCCGAAATTATTCTGAAGGCCCTAAAGGATCAGGGTGTCGAGGTTATCTTTGGCTATCCTGGCGGTGCGGTCCTGCCGATTTACGACGCTCTTTTCAAGCAGAATGACCTCCGCCACATCCTGGTTCGCCATGAACAGGCGGCGGTTCATGCCGCCGAGGGCTATGCCCGCTCCACCGGCAAGGTTGGCTGCGTGCTGGTGACGTCCGGGCCGGGGGCGACCAATGCCGTCACGGGTCTGACCGATGCCCTGTTGGACAGCATCCCGTTGGTCTGTATCTCGGGCCAGGTGCCGACTCATCTGATCGGCAACGATGCGTTCCAAGAAGCCGACACCACCGGCATTACGCGCTCCTGCACCAAGCATAACTACTTGGTGAAGGATGTCGCCAATCTGGCGCGGACCCTGCACGAGGCGTTTTTGGTGGCGCGTTCCGGTCGTCCCGGCCCGGTTCTGATCGACATTCCCAAGGATGTTCAGTTCAACGAAGGCCCCTATGTCGCCCCCCATGAGGTGCGCCACAAGACCTATCGGCCCCAGGTGAAGCCAGATCTGGCACGGGTGGAAGAGGCCATCGATCTGATTGCCGGAGCCAAGCGGCCCATCTTTTATGTCGGCGGCGGTGTGGTCAATTCAGGGCCGCTGGCGTCCAAGTTGCTGACCGCGTTCGTCCGCATGACCGGCTATCCCTGCACCAATACCTTGATGGGGTTAGGGACGTTTCCGGCCAGTGATCCCCAGTTCCTGGGGATGCTAGGGATGCATGGCACCTACGAGGCCAATCTGGCCATGCATGGCTGCGACGTGATGATCGCGGTGGGGGCGCGCTTTGATGATCGCGTGACCGGGAAGATCGCGGACTTTGCGCCGGGGTCAAAGAAAATCCACATCGATATCGATCCCAGCTCGATCAACAAGAATGTTCGGGTTGATGTGCCGGTGATCGGCGATGCCGCCCATGTTTTGGAAGACATGATCCGGCTATGGAAAGCCCGGCAAAAGCGGCCTGATCAGGCGGCGCTTCGGGATTGGTGGTCCCAGATCAACATCTGGCGCAAGCGCGACTGTTTGCGCTACCAAAAGACCGACAAGATCATCAAGCCGCAATATGCCCTGGAGCGGCTGCGCGAAGCCATTCGTGGTGTCGATCACTATATCACCACCGAAGTCGGCCAACATCAAATGTGGGCAGCCCAGTTTTTGCCCTTCGATCAACCGAACCGTTGGTTGACGTCGGGGGGCTTGGGAACTATGGGCTATGGCCTGCCAGCAGCCATCGGTGTTCAGATTGCCCATCCCGAGGCCTTGGTGGTGGATGTCGCCGGTGAGGCATCGATCATGATGAATATTCAGGAGATGTCGACGGCGGTGCAGTACGGCGCGCCGGTCAAGGTGTTCATCCTTAACAACCAGTATATGGGGATGGTGCGGCAGTGGCAGGAATTGCTGCATGGATCGCGCTATTCCGAGAGCCAGCTTACCAGCATGCCCGATTTCATCAAGCTGGCCGAGGCGTTTGGGGCGGTCGGTTTGCGCGCGACCAAGGTTTCGGAGCTGGATGACGTAATCGGCGAAATGATCGCGACTCGACGGCCCGTGATCGTGGATATCGCCGTGGATCCCACCGAGAATTGCTTCCCGATGATTCCCGGCGGTCGCGCCCACAACGAAATGCTGCTTGGCCCGGCGGATCGAACCGAAGACTCCACTCCCGAGGACGGGATGGTTCTGGTTTAAGGCGGGTGTCGTGGCGTCGCCGGAAGGCTGGGCCGATTGGTTGGGGGGAGTCGGCAGCGTTGCCTCTCTGGCGTCGTTTGCTGCGGCGGGATATGACGTTTCTGCTATACAGGGTTGATAGAAAGAATAGTTTTAGTACTGGCGATCCCAACCCGGAGGTTTCCGTTGACCCCCACGTCGTTCTGGAGGTTCGGGATGCTGATGGCGATAGCATTCAGGAGATGCAGAACGAATCAATCGTGATCCGTTTGTTAGAGGCTGTGCGGTTGACCGTCTCTGGACTGAAACAGCGTGTGGCCGAATTGATGAAAGAAGACGTGACTCATGCCCAATGATCTGACCAACAAGATTGAAAAGCACACCATCGCGGTGTTGGTGGACAACGAGCCCGGCGTGCTGGCGCGCGTGATCGGGCTGTTCTCGGGGCGGGGCTACAATATCGAAAGTCTGACGGTCTCCGAAGTTGATAAGGAAAACAATCTGTCGCGCATCACCGTGGTGACGTCGGGCACGCGGATGATTGTCGAACAGATTAAGGCCCAGTTGGAGCGGCTGGTTCCGGTTCATCGGGTGCGTGACCTGACCGATGAAGGGCCGTGCATCGAGCGCGAATTGGCTCTGGTCAAAGTGGTCGGAACCGGAGAACGCCGGAACGAGGCCATGCGGATCGCGGGTATTTTTAATGCTCGGGTGGTGGATGCCACCTTGTCCTCGTTCATCTTCGAACTGACCGGCACCGCCCATGAACTCGGCGACTTCATCGGTTTGATGAGCGAACTGGGGTTGGTGGAGATCAGCCGAACCGGCGTGGTCGCGATCTCCCGTGGGGCGGCAGGATTTTAAGGAAGAGGTCGGTGCGTGGCCAGGGGCCGCTTTAGGAGCGCCCCGGCGTCCGTCCGGCATTCGCGAAAAGCTTTGGTGAGCCAATCTCCAAGCTTGGTGGTATGAAAGGCCACGGGGGGCTGGGGCCTCAGGCTCCAGCGGAGTCCGGGGGCAAAGCTCCCGGTCGCCGGGGCTCTTGTTGAACGAACTATCGAGGACACACCATGCGCGTTTACTACGATCGGGATGCCGACGTTAACCTGATCAAGGGGAAAAAGGTTGCCATCGTCGGTTATGGCAGCCAGGGGCACGCCCACGCCATGAATCTGCGCGACAGCGGCGTTACCGATCTTGTGGTGGCGTTGCGGGCGGGAAGCGCCAGCGTTCCGAAGGCCGAGGGTGCGGGCTTTAAGGTGGTCGAGCCGGCGGAAGCCGCCCGGACCTGCGATCTGTTGATGATTCTGGTTCCCGACGAGTTGCAGGCCGACCTGTATCGCGATCATCTCGGCCCCAACATGAAGCCTGGGGCGGCGTTGGCCTTCGCGCACGGCTTGAACATCCATTTCAATCTGATCGAAGCACGGGCCGACCTGGATGTGTTCATGATTGCCCCCAAGGGGCCAGGGCACACCGTGCGCGGCGAATATCAGCGCGGTGGCGGCGTTCCCTGTCTGGTGGCAGTGAACCAGGATGCCAGCGGCAATGCTCTGCAACTGGCTTTGTCCTACGCTTCGGCAGTGGGCGGCGGTCGGGCCGGGGTGATCGAGACCACCTTCCGCGAGGAATGCGAGACCGATCTGTTCGGTGAGCAAGTGGTGCTGTGCGGCGGCTTGACCAGTCTGATCCAAGCTGGGTTCGAGACTCTGGTCGAAGCCGGGTACGCCCCGGAAATGGCCTATTTCGAGTGCCTGCACGAGGTCAAGTTGATTGTCGACCTGATCTACGAAGGCGGCATCGCCAACATGCGCTACTCGATTTCGAACACCGCCGAGTATGGCGACTACACGCGCGGCCCCCGCATCATCACGCCGGAAACCAAGGCCGAGATGAAGCGGGTGCTGGAAGATATTCAGTCGGGCCGGTTTGTGCGCGATTGGATGTTGGAGAACAAGGTGGGTCAGCCGAGCTTTAAGGCGACCCGTCGCCGAAATGCCGAGCATCCCATCGAGCAGGTGGGCGAACGTCTGCGCGCCATGATGCCCTGGATCACGGAGCGTCGTCTGGTTGATAAGAGCAAGAACTAAAATCGAGCGTCCCCACGTCGGCGGTGTCGGCGTGGGGAGGTGCGAAGCGGTCGGAGTTTAGGGAAGGGAAATCGGGCCATGCGATTGATGATGCTGGTTGCCGCGCTGTTGGTAACAGGAGCTTCGGTCGCATGGGCCGATGATTTCCGAGCCTACGATGTTGAAATTGTTCAGCCCTGGGCACGGGCGACGCCACCCGGCGAAACCACGGCTATGGTGTTTATGAAGCTGGGGAACACCGGCGACATAGCCGACCGGCTGTTACGCGCCTCGGCCCCGGTGGCCGAGCGGGTGGAGCTGCACGGGGCCGAGGTCGGGTCCGACGAGATCAAGATGAAAACCGTCGACGCGATCGCTCTGCCGCCAGGACAGGATGTGATGCTGCAACCTGGCAGTTGGCATCTTATGTTGATTGGCCTTAAGGAACCGTTGGTTGCGGGCAGCACGTTGCCGCTGACCTTGACGTTTGAGCGGGGCGGTATGGTCGATGTGACGGCTGAGGTGACCGACGTCGGGGCCATGGCTCCGCCTCCCGACGACGATTGAGATTTGCCCTCTTCAGCCCTTTTCAGCGGTCCGACGACCCGGCAGACTTCGACCGTGGGCGCCGTTGACGTCCGGCCGCTTCTCCTTCTTTGCGTTGAACGAACAGCCGCCCGGCCTGTTGAGCCGCTGCCCGGTTGAGGAACGTTCCGCACTCGAATCGCTGTCCGTCAAACGTCACCGTAAGGGCAAAGGTCTCGGGGCCGCGTGGGTCAACCTGGATGGTGCTGGTGGGGGCGGATTTCATGGCTTTGTCCCGTAGGCGCCACAAGAGGGCGGTATCGTGGGCAACACCTCACGAAAACCAAAAGGTTCGTGGCCAACAGACTCGACCTGCGAGCCGTGACAATGGCACAGCACCGGCTTTCGGGCTGCGCCCACAGAGCGCGCTGAAAAACAGCCGCCCCCCTTGGTGCTGGCCGACTCCAACGGGTCATCGGCGCTTGTGGCGGGGCGCTTGTGGCGGAGGGAGAGGGATTCGAACCCTCGATACGATTCATCACCGTATACACACTTTCCAGGCGTGCGCCTTCAACCGCTCGGCCATCCCTCCACTGTGCGGCGCGGACCATAGCGATGGGATCAGGATTACGCAAGGGCGTTGTGTGGGCGGATTTAATGATTTTGCGGTCCCTGGGATTCCCATCCGCAGCATCCGGCGTGCGAGGACTGTTGCCGGCTTGTGCAGCCATGTTGTAGATTGGGCATTGGAAACGCGATGCACCGCGTGGGCGGTGGGGGCGCGCCGCGATTGGCGGCGGCGTCACGGTCGGCGGGATCCTATTTGTTTTCCGGATATATCAGTATGACATTTCCTGAGACGTACGGCATGTGTCCGACGGCGTGTCGGTGGGTTTCGCGGCGGCCCGGCATGGATCGACCGGCTCCGGTGTTGTCGGTGGTGATCCCGTTCTTTAACGAGGGGCCGAATGTCGATGCTCTGTTCGCGCGACTTCTGCCGATTCTCGATGACCTCGGCGTCACCTGGGAGGTGATCTGCGTCAACGACGGCAGTCGTGACGACACTCAGGCCCGTCTATTGGCCGTTCGCCATCGTCGGGAGGAGGTGCGGATCGTCGAGTTGTCGCGCAACTTTGGGAAAGAGCTGGCCTTGTCGGCGGGGCTCTCTTTTGCTGGCGGAGATGCCGTCGTTCCCATGGATGCCGATCTTCAGCACCCGCCCGAAGCTCTGGGCACGCTGATTGATAAATGGCGGGAAGGCTACGACGTGGTGATCGCTGTTCGTGATCACCGAACCGGCCAGGGATTGGGGCATCGGTTGTCAGCCCGGCTGTTCTATTGGCTGTTTGACCATATGTCCGAGGTCAAATTGCCACGGGAAGCCGGTGATTTCCGTCTGCTTGATCGTCGGGTGGTGGACGTCATCAATCGAATGCCAGAGCGAACCCGATTCATGAAGGGGATTTTCGCCTGGATCGGCTTCCGCCAGGTTTGCGTGCCCTACGAGCAAGGCGAGCGCGCGGTCGGCGGGAGTCGCTGGGGCTTTTTCAAATTGTTGCACCTGTCTTTGGATGGTCTGACAGCCTTTTCAAACTTCCCGCTTCGAGTTTGGGGCGTGATCGGCGCCGCAGTGTCGTTGCTGGCCTTTTTCTATGGTATCTTCCGGGTCATTCGGACCTTGGTTTACGGCATCGATGTTCCAGGTTTCGAGTCTCTGATCGTCGCGATTTTGTTCCTGGGAGGCATTCAATTGCTGACATTGGGGATTATCGGGGATTACCTGGGGCGGGTCTTTTCCGAAGTCAAAGGTCGGCCCTTGTTCATTGTTCGAGCCGCTCATGGCTGGGACGAAGACGAGACCGATGCTCGTCATGGCCCGATCAGACCGAGGGACGAGCGATTCTCATCTCGTCCGACATAGTTCGGTCTTGCCTATCCATGAGAAAGGGACGGGGAGGCGGCTGTTGCGTCGCTGGGTACGAGTCCGTTACAAGGGGCGGTGTCGGCCTCCGTCCACCAGAGGGTGCCCGTCGGAAGAGCGGTGCGAGGGCCAGTGAAGAGGAAAAGCGCCATGACCGCCGGGGACCGTGAGTCTGACATCGGTACGGCTGGGGCTGGCAAGGCCGACCCGTCGGGTGCCGCCAGAGGGGGGGGATTCCACAGTGGAGGCCTGATCCCTCTTCGCCACCTGTTCGATGATCTGGCCTGGGTCTGGCTGTTGGCGGTGGCGGTCCTGGTGGTGCTGACCTATCGCGAATACGGCATCATTTGGGACTCTGAGGTTCAGGACGAGTATGGGCGAAAGCTGCTGTCCTTCTACCTATCGGGCTTTCAGGATCGCTCGGCGTTCGAGTTTCAGAACCTGTATCTTTATGGCGGCGCTTTCGACCTAACCGCAGCTCTGCTGAACCAGATTTCCCCGCTTGGCGAATATGAAACGCGCCATTTGTTGGGAGGATTGGTGGGGGTTTTGGGCTTGCTTGGGGCGTGGCGGCTGGCCCGGATGCTGGCGGGAGAACGGGCCGGCTTTTTCGCCGTCGTGTTGCTGACCCTGATTCCTGATTATTATGGGCATATGTCGATCAATCCCAAGGATGTGCCCTTTGCCTGTGGCATGACCTGGACACTGCATCTGGCCTGTCGGACCATTGGCCAATTGCCCAATCCCAGGCTGGAGACCGTGCTGGGGTTGGGGGTGGCGTTGGGTCTGACCCTTGGAACCAGAATCGGCGCGATTCTAGCGGGTTTCTATCTGGTTGTGATTCTGGGTTTGTATCTGGGGTTGCTGTGGCGGGCGGGGGCGTCGGGCATCGAGACGGTGCGGGCTGCGCGTCGCTTGCTGTTGATTTATCTGCCGGCCTTGGTTGTGGCTTATGTGGTGATGGGGGTGTGCTGGCCGTGGGCGTGGCAATCCCCGCTGAACCCGCTGATCGCACTGAGTGTTTTTTCCCATTTCACTTGGCCTAACGACGTGCTGGCCGCTGGGGTGGTGTTTAAGGCTTCGGACCCCCCCATTTGGTATCTGCCATTAATGCTGGCGGTGAAGTTGCCGGAAATGGTGTTGGTTGGGTTGGGGCTGGCGGTGTGGTTTGCCGGAGCCTGGGTGGTCCGTTGGTTGGGCAACCGTCAGCATGGCTTTGCGGTTGATGACGATGGCTTGCGTCGCCTTCAATTCCTGATGGTGACGCTGGCAGCGTTATTTCCGATTGTTTATTTTCTGATTTTCCGCCCTGAAGTGTATAACGGCATTCGGCATTTTCTGTTCGTGGTGCCACCGTTGGCGGTGCTGGCTGGGGTGGCGTTCGACCGGCTATGGTTGGCCATCGATCGTGGGCCGCGCCTGTTGGGGCGGGCAGCCTTGGCCGGATTTAGCGTGGCTGTGGTGATTCAAGCGTGGATCATGATGGAACTGCACCCTAACCAGTGCATTTATTACAATGCGTTGGTGGGCGGGGTGAAGGGTGCCGATGGTCGGTTTGAGCTGGACTATTGGGGGACTTCAGTGGCCCAGGCGGCTGAAGAATTGGCCACTTACGTCAAAGATGAGAATGGCGGCAACCCCATCGATCGAACCTATAAAGTTTTGGTCTGCGCGAATCCAGAGTCAGCAATGTATTTCCTGCCCAAACAATTTGAGTTGACCCAGACCATTGCAGATGGTGATTTCTTTATCGGTCTCACTCTTTCGGGCTGTGATAAGAGCGTGGATGGTCAGCAAATTATCCGGGTCGAACGCTTCGGGGCGGTGCTGAGTGTGGTCAAAGACCGTCGAGACCTGAAGGAACAGCCGGTGACCATCGCCAAAGCTCCAGTCCAGCCGTCCTTGACACCGCCGGTTCCGGCCTTGGTTCCCCCAAAGTCGCCGCGCTGAGGGAGAACGGGCGCTCGGTGAGCGCCATGGGCCTTCTTGCGCCTATCCAGTCTTGCGTTATTTACCCGCCAACGCCTTATCAATAATCGTTTCAACCTGGGTCACCAGCGTCGGGTCTGCCTTGGTGAAGGCCGATCCGCACAGTCGCTCGTGGAGTTTCGACATCAGTTTGGGAGATTGCGAGATCAACAAACCCTTGAGCGCCAAGGCGCCGGCTCCACCGGAAAGTCCTCCGGTCATCGAGACTTCCACCGCAAAAATGCCCGCAGCGATGACCGTCACGGCTTCCATAAAGAACAGATCATCATCGGCGCACACTTTATCATGGCTTTCGAGCAAGGTAGTATAGACCTGCTTCAGTCCGTTTCCGGCTTGGCTGGCGACGGCACCAAGATTTTGGCTTGTTTGGTAGACACCGGCCAAAGCCTGATCGCCACTCCGTTTAAGGGCGTCTGGGATGTCCTTTCCCGTATCGATCAGGGTTTGTAGAGTGTGGGCCCAACAGGAGGGAATAGCCCAGCTCGTACAGTCATCGGAGGCCGCCTTTGCCGTTCCCAATGGCAGCAGGATGACGGCGACTAGGACCAGCAGCCTTGCAAGCATCGAAATTTCCCGGATGACCAGCGCCGCCTCGATGGCGGCGCCGTCATTGTGCCGGGATTGGGTTCAGACGACAAGAGAGGGAATACGGGGTTAATGCCAGATCTCGACCGTTCGGCTTTGATCTTGATCCTCGTCATTCGAAGACTTGACGCCGCAACCCTTACTATCAACTTGAACGCTGTCAGGAAGCCTAAGCTGATTTCTAACGGCGGCAGCCCGTCTCTCTGAAATTTCTTGAATTCCCCTTTGACTGCCGATGTTATCCGAGAATCCCAGGATTAAAACACTCTGAGCGCCGAGCAGGCTATGCCTGACTTTATCAAGATTTGACCTAGACCTTCTTCCAAGATCATCACTATTAAAGTCAAATCGAATGTCAATATCAAGCTTTTTCCCAATAGGGTGAATGCAATCCGTTCTCTCTGTACGGAATGTATTTTCTAAGGGTGTCGCTCCCAGGGATTCGATCGCTTCTTGCCCGCCATGGGGATCCGTCGCGTACTGAATGAATGAATTTACAATTTCTGTAATTTGTGGGTTGGCATAATTTGTATCGTAATATAGAAAAAGCTTCCTAGAATAATTTTCAGTTATATTATTTATTGTTACGAGTTTTGCATTGCCGTGATAAAACTCTGATATATAGCCAATAGCACAACCATCCTCAGCGACAGCTTCGGCCATCTGAAGGTGGTTATCGACAACATGAGGGCCAGGATCAAAATTATTAATGTCATCACTATTATGGGCAATGCCAATAAAGCTCAAAAATTCAGCAAGTGTTCCTGAACCTTTTCGACGAGAAAAGAAATGAATTGTATCATCTGAATTACAGTTCATATTAACGCCAAGAGCACTCCATCTTGAGATGTTTTCTGTAGCAATATCCTTGACCTGATCAAGCCTCAGATTTTGTATAGGATTATTTTTATTAACAATAATACCAATTTGGTCATATCCGATTGCTACGCTTGGCCTATCGATTTCCAACTGTTTTGAGGCCATGGCAATCTCAGCAGCCTTATTGAGAAGCATCTGACCGCCGACTCCGCTTTCGCTGGCGATCACATCAAACGCCACGGGGCCCTGGCGATCTCCAACAGCGAGAAGATGTTGGCCAGAGCATTCTGAATCGACACGAACGCGTTGATAATTATTCTTCAAAAGATAGCTTGAGGTTAGCGTTGGCGCAATGTTAAGGCCAATTGTGCTTGACCCTCTCAGTCTAATAATATTCGTATTTGGCCTTAATTGGCAATTATTAATTAGTATTGTGTCCTGTAATTTTGCCATATTTTGATCTGTCATAGTATATTTTCTTAATTTTGGGTCATAATCCGGGCACCATAAGAAATTTACTCTCTGATTTTGAATCATGCCAATAACACTCTCAAAACGGCTATTGCTGAGAGCTTTTTCGACATCTTGATAATTGAGGGCGTTCGAGCATGGCGTTTGAGCAGTGGATGGTAAGGTATAGGACGTTAGGATGCAGAGTGCCCCTAATAATGTTCCGCATAGGGAATTGATGGATAGGTTCTTGACCATTGAAAACCTCCATTCGATTGCGAACCGCTGATGCCGTGTTTGAATGACCCTCTTGCCGCAGACACACCATAGCACTCTCTTTTAAAGAGACTGCACACGGAATCATAAAGTAGTATGCCGAGAAATAATGGCGTAACGAGTTTTTTTTAGCTAAGTTCCATCGTCACATTATCATAAAATATGCATTGCGCAACGGCAAAATACGTCATAAAAGTGTCATGATTGTTGGTTGTGGACTTTATAGTCATTCATTATTGATCGTTATTAATAAGGCAGTATTATACCGGCGAGCCCTGATACTGACACATCGCCGGTCCTCGGGCCGCGACGGCGGCCCTGCGTCCTCGTGGACGCGAAGCCAAGGGCGCGGATGCGCCCGCCCGGCGTCTGAGGACGCCGCAGACGTGTCAACGTCCAAGGCCATTG
>CAIXKV010000233.1 GCA_903920145.1 uncultured Rhodospirillales bacterium | reverse complement strand
CTGATACTGACACATCGCCGGTCCTCGGGCCGCGACGGCGGCCCCGCGTCCTCGTGGACGCGAAGCCAAGGGCGCGGATGCGCCCGCCCGGCGTCTGAGGGCAGCCTTGATGAGTCACCATCAAGGCCCGATGGTATAAGACATGGCATTCTTTGATATCTACACAGCCCCGATTGTCATTTTTGTGGCCTTCGTGCTGATCATGGCTAGTGTAAAAATCCTGCGTGAGTACGAGCGGGCTGTGGTTTTCACTCTGGGACGATTCCAGAGGGTGCGGGGGCCGGGGCTCGTGCTTTTGATCCCATTCATCCAGGAGATGGTGAGGGTTGACTTGCGTATTCAAGTTATTGAAATACCGAGCCAGGACGTAATCTCCAAGGATAATGTCTCGATGAAGGTTGATGCGGTTCTCTACTTTAATGTCGTCGATTCTGAACGGGCCATCATCAAGGTACAGTCCTATCTTCCGGCCACGAACATGCTTGCCCAAACGACCCTACGGGCCGTGCTGGGGCAACGTGATCTTGATGAGATGCTGTCTGAACGAAAAAAATTGGGCGCCGATGTCCAGAGTATCCTTGACAACCAAACGGAGACTTGGGGAATCAAGGTCAGTAATGTCGAAATTCGAACCGTCGAACTGACGGAAAACATGGTGCGCGCAATCGCCAAGCAAGCCGAGGCCGAGCGCGACCGCCGCGCTAAGATCATCCATGCGGAGGCGGAGTTCCAAGCATCACAAACGCTCGTGAACGCCGCGCAAATCCTCTCAAGCATTCCGGCCGCCATGCAGTTGCGATATTTTCAGACGTTGACAGAAATCGGTGCCGAACAGAACTCCACAATTGTCTTTCCGATGCCAATCGACCTCATCAAACCATTCCTCACTCTCCTTGAAAAATCTAGCCTTGACCTTCCAATCGAAGGGGCCTCTTGATATAGCCATCGAGCCTTGATGTTAATCGCATCAAGGCTCGATGGGACAAGAATATTGACCCGGCTTTTTGAGGCTTATGGCTATGCCAAGTCGCTGATCAATGCGACTCGAATCAGCTTTTTATTTACGAATTCATGGATACCTGATGCAGAGAGTTCGTGACCGTAGCCAGAGTTCTTAATGCCACCGAAGGGCAAGTCTGGGGCTGTCCAGGTTGGGTGGTTGATGAAAACCATGCCGGTGTCGATGCGGCTCGCTAGGCGTTGGCCACGCGCGACGTCTTTGGTAAAGATCGAGCCTCCCAACCCAAAGTCGGAATGATTGGCGAGCATGACCGCCTCATCCTCGTTCTTCACCCGAAAGAAAAGGGCCACCGGCCCGAAGAATTCTTCCCTGAAAGCCGGATTGTTTGGCTCGATATCTGTAAGAATCGTCGGCAGCATAAACGCCCCCGGTCGGTTGATTCGTTGCCCACCCAGGATCAGGGTGGCGCCGTTGGCAATGGCTCGACTGACTTGGTCCAGCAGTTTTATCAAGGCTGATTCTGACGACAGGGGGCCAAGTGTTGTCGTCTCCTCCATCGGATCGCCAGGTTCGAGAGCAGCCAAAGCGGTTTGAAATTTTTCAAGGAAGTGGTCGGCCAACGGCTCAAGGACAATGAAGCGTTTGGCCGCGACACAGCATTGTCCCGTATTGTTCATCTTGCCCCAGACGGCCCATTCGACCGTCTTGTCAAGGTCTGCATCTTCGAGCACGATAAAGGCGTCGCTGCCGCCCAACTCCAACGTCGATTTCTTGAGGTTTTGTCCGGCTCTGGCTGCGATGACTCGTCCAGCGTCGCAGCTTCCGGTCAGGGCCACGCCTTTGATCCGGGGATCGGCGATCACGCCATTGACCTGATCATAGGAAATCATCAGGTTGGTATATGCCCCTTCCGGCGCACCGGCATCGAGCCACAGCCTTTCGAAGGCGTCGGCGCATTGTGGAACGCACCCGGCATGCTTGACCATAACGACATTGCCGGCCATCAGATTGGGCGCGGCAAAGCGCGCAAGCTGGTAGTAGGGAAAATTCCAGGGCTCGATCCCCAGAAGCACGCCAAATGGACTGCTTTCGATATCGGCTTGACCGCAATTCAGCGTGAGATGTTGAGGCGCCAAGAAACGCTCGGCATTCTGGGCGTAGTAGTCGAGAATATCCGCACTGAGCGCCACTTCTCCACGCGCTTGGTCTATCAACTTGCCCATTTCGAGCGTTACCGGGCGCGCAAATTCATCGATCCGCAGCCGCATGATAGCCGCAGCCCTTGCAACCACAATCGCCCGCCCGGCGAAAGATTTATGTCGCCACGTCGCAAAGCAGCTTGCAGCGCGTTCCAGCGCCGATTCAAGCTCTTGGTCGGAAAGCTCCTCGAAAGTTTGCAAGATTTTTCCATCATAAGGATTCACGCTTTGGTAAGTCATGGCGTTATCCATCTCCAATGGTGATGTAGGGAATTTGAGACGCAAGCGGGATACTGCATCTCTGCATCTAGACGGGCGTACCAGCTATGGCCTAATTAAAATGGCAGTCCGGTGGTATCGTTTCATTATGCGCGACTAATTTATCAAGTTTATAAAGCGTTCCGCAATATGGACAAGAAATTTCATCATTTTTATTAATAGTTAAATAAATATGAGGATGATCATTTGGCGTTGATTCGCCACAACAAGCAAATTTACGAGTTCCAATCAGAATTTTCTGACTGCCAACGTCATTTTTATAAATATTATTGAAGTCGTTCATCACATCACCTGGTCGATATTGGTTGATATTCTCACAAATTGTTAAGACCCCGTAGCTGGGCCCCATCAATCGTGCCGGACTTACGGTTAAGCGCGGGGCAAAAAGTTATCGGACACTTTTCGCCTATAATGAAATAATAATGGTTCCATCTTCTATAAAAATAGAATCGGAAACTACCTATAACGACATCAAGGAAGGCTGGTCTTGGCTCCAGTGAGAGTCAGATTTAAGTCATAATATTATCTATTTTTAGTTATCAAAGACTGTTAGTTTCTGAGTAGTTTCCGAGTCTAGCTTCGTATTGGCGATACTTGTATCTTCGGATGGCCATAAAGTTCTGTAACGCTTCTGATCTAATTTTGAATGAGGAAAAAAATTATGTCTAATAACAATATTTTTTCAAATAAATCTAGTAAATCTATAGCAAGGATACGATGATGTCAAAATTAACAGAATCAGAGCGCAACAAACTTCCAGATAATACCTTCGCAGGTACTAATCATAGCTATCAAGAAATGGATAAACATCAGCCAAAAGACCTAAAAATTAAATCATCTCACGAGTTTAAGGCTAGAATTATACATAATCAAGAAGAAATAAATAGAAATCATATAAATTTATCAGGTAATATTAAGAAAATTGGAAGAGTTATTATCAACTATGAGCGTGATGATTATTCAATAGGAGAGTAGATAAAAGATATTTATTTTTATCTTACCGGAGTCCGGCATGACGAGACCGTATAATCAACAATCGACGCGGGCTCTCTTCGAGCCGACAAAAGCTGAAGCTATGAAGCTTAAGAATAGAACCGTCATGACTCTCATGACCTGCAATTGTGCCGGGCCAGATCTGGTGTCAGGTGTATTCACTGCGGAGTATTATGCCAAATGCACCTCTCTGAGGTCTATTATAACAGAAGACAATCAAGTTTCAGCGCCGGCTCAGGGCTATGCTAATATGCTGGGATGTTATACGGATGATCAGATTGCTGGCTGAACGAAAGTCACAAACGCTATACATGCGAGAGGCGGAATCATCATCGTGCCGTTATGGCATACAGGCCGCATCTCGCGCACTCGTTTCCAGATGAATGGCGAAGCACCGATCGGTCCTTCCGCCGTCCGGGCAAACACCAAGACCTTCTTGGCCGTCCGGGGGTTCGTCGATGTTTCGACGCCGCGCGCGCTCGAGCGCGATGAAACTCCGGGTATCATCGACGACTTTCCGAAGCTCGCAATGCTTTACTTAAAGTCGAATTGTTAGGGATCGGCATCTTGTCGATATCACGACGACTGTGAAAGGTGACAATCATGCACGGTACCAGCGCCCTCGAGATGACCGAAGCCAAGGGGACGGTGGATAGGTTCATTCCCAACATGCGCGGCGACACATGGGTTTTACTGTTGATAGACGGGACGGAGGCCCATTTTCCGCCTCACCTATCAACGGAACTTGCTGCGGCGATTAAACCGGGCAGCAACGTCACGATTCGAGGGGTTCGCCCGCACGGTGATCGGGTCGTAGCGGCGGTTTCTCTGGAGACCTCCGACGGCGTAAGGATTGACGCCCAGGAGGTAAATACACTGCCGTTCGCACCTCGGTGAAGTCAGTGTCAGAAGAGTTTCCTCTTCAACGCTTCATATCTTTCCATGGACTACCAATAGACCCATCCAATCAAAAGGAAGTATCACATGTCAGAGTCTATCTCTTCGTCTACGGGGCCGACCGTCCTCAAGTCGTCGCCGGGCATTACAGCCCAACCGACCGATGCGACTCTAAGCTTATCCCTGCTGGAGGTCGACCTTGTGACGCAGGACGTTGGCCTCCGTGCGTCGGCAATTATCGGTAGGACCGTCGTCAACAATGCCGACGTGACCGTGGGCACCATCAAAAATTTGATCATCGATCCGAAGGAGAATGTTCTTCTCGCGGTGCTGTCGGTTGGTGGCTTCCTGGGCATGGGGACGAAGCATGTCGCCGTTCCCTTCGGTGTGCTCGACTTGGAAGATGCCCGGACGGTTTATCGGAATGGAACCAAGGAAGCGCTGGAAAGCCTTCCTGACGCGTCCGGAGCAACCGGGCTTCGGGCGTCCAAGCTCATGGGCGCAGCCGTTGTGAATCGGGAAGGCGAGGATGTTGGAACCGTCGAGGATCTGATCGTGACCTCCTCGGGGAACGTTCTGTATGCGGTGTTATCGGTTGGCGGGTTTTTGGGAATCGGTAAGAAGCACGTTGCAATCCGCTACCATGCCCTCCAAATGCACAATGACCAAGTTGTTTGCCAGGATGCAACCCAGGACTCTTTGAAGAACCTTCCCGAGTTCAACCCTATTCACTGAGCCAACGGCTTGCGGGGAGACGGATATCGTTCGTCTCTCCGCATGTTATTGCCAAAATCACCACTTCAATATTTTTCGTCGATCTTTATTTTAATCGAACTCCGTTATTGTAGATACGCTGTATGATGGTCGTAAATTTGGTTCAGGTTTCGTCCGTAGGCGACTTGTCGGGCACCTTCTTTGTCAGCCTCACACTCGATCGAAGCGGCTATACAATTCCAGCGCCCTGTCGAGATTTCGATCGTTTTCTGCCCGAGCCTGATAAGGCGCCTAAGCGCGGAAACACAGCGGAACAGACCCTCGGTCTGTTCGCATTCTATATCCGCGACTTTCTCGAGAGAAAGCCGCGTAATATTATAGAATTCCCGCACATCCAATTTGATATGGTTTGGCATAACATTTCCTCTTATATCAAGCGTTGTGTCTCCCGAGGGGCGGCCATTCTGACCGCCCCCAGTCTTGGCGTCAGGCCAGGATGTGGTAGCCGCCGTCGATGAACGCCAGCGAGCCGTTGAGAGCCTTGGCGGCATCGGAGGCCAAGAACGCCGAGCATGCGCCGACATCCTCGATGGTCACCCGCTTTTCCGAGGGCGCCCGGTCGGCGGCTCGTTGTAGCAACTCGTCAAAGCGGTCAATGCCCGAACCGGCCCGAGTGGCCAGCGGTCCCGGCGACAACGCATGAACCCGGATGCCCTTGGGGCCAAGTTCAGCGGCCAGATAGCGGGTGGCGCTCTCCAGTGCGGCTTTGACCGGCCCCATCAGGTTGTAGTGCTCCACCACCTTTTCCGAGCCATAGAACGACACGGTTTGCAGGCAGCCGCCCTGGGACATCAGTGGCTCTGCAAGGCGAGCCATGCGGATAAAGGAATGGCACGAGACGTCCATGGCCAGCATAAAACCGTCGCGGGAACAATCAACGACCCGCGCATGCAGGTCTTCCTTGGGGGCGAAGGCGATGGAGTGCAGCAAAAAATCCAATTTGCCCCAACTGGTTCTTATCGCGTCGAAGACCGTTTCCAATTGTCCCGGCTCGCGCACGTCGCACGGCAGCACAATCGAAGCGCCGAGAGCATCGGCCAAGGGCAGAACGTGCGGTTCGGCCTTGTCATTGAGGTAGGTGATAGCCAGTTCGGCACCCAGTGCCTTGAAGGCTGCGGCGCAGCCATAGGCGATGCTGTGGCGATTGGCAATCCCCACCACCAGTCCTTTTTTACCTTCGAGGGTGATCAAAGACACAGTCGACTCTCCTTAGTAGTCCAATATCGTGATGAATGCAGAACGGCATCCGGGGCGTAGGTTCATACTGAGAATCCAGAATTTTCAAGCTTGCCATAAGTTGGATGTCAAATTATATTTTTAATATGCCCGAATACATCATCAAAAAATTCAATTTATTCTGATTTTTATATTATATTATTAACAATATTTGAAACTAGGTTCGGAAATTACTCAATTTTTACTTCCAATACCAACGGCCCTAGACAATGATCCGTGCCGTTGGTATCAGCGGCGACCGCCGCCGCGCGCCCCATGGCGCGAAGCCAAGGGCGCGGATGCGCCCGCCCGGCGTCTGAGGGCAGCCTTGATGAGTCACCATCAAGGCTCGATGGTATCATATGTTCCGAATTATGCCGACGGGTCGCCAGGCACCGTTGCGTGTTGGCTGTGACAGCACGCGTGAGGCAGATCGAAAGCTAAAAGATATGTTACGAAAAACGAGACGTATATAAGTAAATCTGACCTCTTTGTGAGTCTGTCTGCCCATAATATTCTTAAAATTGGCAAGATTGGGTAATTTCCGAGTCTATTCATTCACTCGTCAATACGCTTATTTTATCAAACCCATAAGGTTCAGCGATGCTCTGAATCAGTCTCGACTCTGGAGTAAGACATGTCTGACGACAAAGGACTTCAACGCGCCGTACTCGACGAACTCCAATGGGAGCCGAGTGTCAATGCCGCTCATATTGGTGTTACTGCGAAAGATGGCGTCGTAACGCTGATGGGGCACGTTGAAAATTTCTTCGAGAAATCCGCAGCCGAGAGAGCGGCGCGGCGGGTGAATAATGTAACGGCGGTTGCCGAGGAAATTGAGGTTCGTCTGCCCTTTAGTGTCCAACATGGTGACGAAGAAATTGCCTTCGCGGCGGTCCATCGGCTGAAATGGGATTCGGCGATTCCTCCAGAAGCTGTGAAGGCAAAGGTTGAAGGGGGGTGGGTCACTCTGGTTGGTGAAGTTGATTGGCAATACCAACGTGAAGCTGCGGCAAACGATATTCGTGGGCTTTGGGGCGTCATTGGTATTTCGAATGAAATTACCATCAAGCCGATTCCGAACACATTAAACATCAGGGATAGCATCATGGCCGCGCTGGACCGGTCTTGGTTCGACCCGGAAACAATCGACGTGACTGCGGATGGCGGGAAAGTCAAATTAAGCGGGAAAGTCAATTCTTGGTACGAGCGGGAAGAAGCAGGCTCCATCGCCTGGGCCGCGCCCGGAACGACCACAGTCGAGAATCATATTTCCGTCAGTTGAAACAGGCCGGTCCTCGCTAACCCACCGTATCAGGTTGGCGGGGGCCGCAGTCGCGGCCAGAGGACCGGCATATCATGGTTATGGCTCGCTGATATGACCAGTTTCCGGGAAGGTTTAACCGAAAAAGTTGCATGACTTTGCAACAGTCGGATGCTAAAACCACCGAAGGATTTACGCCATGCCGGATATTTCCACGCCTGTCCTTTCTCTTGCGCCGTCTCCCGAGGTTCAAGCGCCGCTTTTGTCGCCAGTCCCTGTGACCACGGCGGCAGATCTCGATCGCCTGCTGCATGTCTGGCAGAGTCGCTACACCGCCGGACGTTCGCCCAGCACTGTCGGCCTCGCGCTGATTGATTGGGCGGCCCATGCGGCTAATGCTCCGTTTCAAACCGCAGAACTGGGGCGAACGGCGCTGACTCAATGGCTGTGCCTGTTTCAGGCCGCGATGGGCGGACAGGCTGCGATTGTGCCGCCGTCTGGGGACCATCGTTTCGATCACCCGGCTTGGCGACAACCTCCATATCACCTGCTCACCCAAGCGGTGCTGTTGGGCGAAGCTTGGTGGGATAGTGTCGTGCGCTGTCCGGATGGGGTTAACCGGCATAATCAACACATCGTTGCCTTCACGGTTCGGCAATGGCTGGATTTAGTCTCGCCCTCCAATGTCCCTTGGCTCAACCCCGAAGTTATCGAAGCCACCCACGCCAGCGGCGGTGCCAACGTCGTCGCCGGAATCACCAATCTGCTCGCCGACCAAGCCGCAGCCGGTGGTCGCGCACCCATTGGCGGCTTTACGGTCGGAGGCAACCTAGCCGCCACGCCCGGTAAAGTGGTGTTCCGCAATGCGTTGATGGAGGTGCTCCAGTACGCCCCAACCACCGCCACGGTTGCAGTAGAACCCGTGCTGATCGTGCCAGCCTGGATCATGAAATATTACATTCTCGACCTGTCGCCCAACAATTCGCTGATTCGGTGGTTGGTGAGCCAAGGGCGGACGGTGTTCGCGATCTCGTGGCGTAATCCCGGCGTCGACATGCGCGAGACATCGTTCGACGACTACCGCACGCAAGGCGTGATGGCCGCCATCGATACGGTGCAGGCGATCTGCGGCGCGGCCAAGATCCACGCCACCGGCTATTGCCTGGGCGGCACGCTGCTGACTATCGCTGCCGCCACCATGGCTCGGGACGGCGACCACCGGCTCGCCGGCCTGTCGTTGTTGGCGGCTCAGACCGACTTCACCGAGGCCGGCGAACTGCAATTGTTCATCACGCCGGACCAGCTCGATTTTCTCAACGACATCATGCAGAACCAAGGCTATCTGGACAGTACCCAGATGGCCGGCGCGTTCCAGATGCTGCATTCCAACGATCTGGTCTGGTCGCACGCGATCCGCGACTACCTACTTGGCGAGCGCGATACTCCGAATGATCTGATGTCCTGGAATGCCGACGGCACACGTCTGCCGGCGCGCATGCATATCGAGTACCTCAGGCGCTTGTTCCTCGACAACGACCTCGCCGAGGGACGATTCCTGGTTGCCGGGCGCCCATTGGTGCTGGATGACATCAAGCTGCCGATGTTCGCGGTCGGCACCGAACGCGACCACATCGCGCCCTGGCATTCGGTGTTCAAGCTGCACTTCCAGACCTGCACCGAATTGACCTTCGTCCTGACTTCAGGCGGTCACAATGCCGGCATCGTCAGTGAACCTGGCCATCCGCGCCGTCATTTCCGCATCCGCGTCCGCGACGGCGGCGCGCGGACCCTAGGCCCCGATGAATGGCAGCGCGACACCCCGCCTCGCGATGGATCCTGGTGGGTGGAATGGCTCGGTTGGCTCGACCGGCATTCGGGATCGGCAGAGCGGATTGCCCCGCCGCCCATGGGCATGCCCGGCATCAAGCCGCTCGGCGATGCTCCAGGTTCCTATGTTCATGAAAGATAAGTCTGATCGATATGCTTTCGACTTCGAAGAGTGAGGGAGTCTACCAAGACTTTGATCGAAAACTTGCGAAGAGGTAGATCACCATGGACCTGGAAAGCCCAGAGCAACAAGCCGTTAGAGCGGCAGCCCGGAAATTTGTCGCCAACAACATCATACCGCGTGCTGATGAATTCGATAAGTCAGGCGAGTTTCATGAATACTTGCTGGAAGCCGCAAAGGCCAGCAAGATTTTCACAATGGCCATACCCACCGAATATAGCGGCCTTGGTTATGACGCTCGGACTCAGGCCCTAGTGCTGGAGGAATGGGGCTATGGCTGCGCCGGCATGGGGACCACGCTAGCGGCGAGTATTCTTAGCATGGAGGCCGTGCTGATCGCCGGTAATGACGAGCAAAAGCGGCGCTACTTCGCCCCGATGTTGAACACCGAAATCGGCGCTTTCGGACTGACTGAACCGGATGCCGGATCGGACGTCGGTGCGGGGACGACCACAGCGGCCCGCGAGGGGGACGGATATCGGATCAATGGCGCAAAATGTTGGATCACCAATGGCGGGGTTGCCTCCGTCTACGTCATCTTCGCCCTGACCGATGTTTTGAAAGGTACGAAGGGCCTCAGTGCCTTCATCGTCGAACGGGACCGCTCCGGCTTTATCATTGGCGACAAGGAACACAAGCTGGGCCTGCGCAGTTCGAACACGGTCTATTTTGAACTCAAGGACGTCCATGTTCCCGTCGTCAACCTTCTGGGACACGAAGGGGATGGCATGAAGATCGCCATGAAAACCTTGGATACGGCCCGCCCGGCGATTGCCGCCCTGGCCGTCGGCCTAGCCCAACGTTGCCTCGACGAATGCGTCGAGCATCTTCATCGGCGCTTTCCCCATAAGCCGTTTCCCGGTCAAACGCTCCAGTTCAAACTGGCCGATATGCAGATTCAAGTGGACGCTGCGCGGCAGTTCGTGCGTCACACCATGGCATTGCGTGATGCCGGAATGCCATTCGCCAGGGAATCGGCGATCTCCAAGACCCTCTGTACTGATATGGCGATGACTGTTAGCACCCAGGCGGTTCGCTTGATGGGCTCCTACGGTTACACCTCAGAACTCGGTAAGTTTATGCGCGACGCCAAGGTTATGCAAATTTACGAAGGGACCAATCAAATTCAACGTCTGGTGATCTCACGGGCGGTTCTCGCTCCGACTCCGAAGGCCGTTCCTCTGTCGAGCGCAGGTGCATCATGAATTTTGATTTGACCGAGACTCAGCAAGAGGCCAGCCAACGCGCCCATATGTTCGCCAGAACATATCTGGATGGAATTGCTTATGACCTGGATCGCTGTGGGGTCTTGCCCAAGGCAACCCTCGACGCGTTGGCCATCCATGACTTTTTCGGACTGTTGGTGCCGAAGGCGTCCGGTGGCGTCGGTGCCGGCTTCATCAATCATATCCTGGTCATCGAGGCCTTTTCGCGTTCTTGCCCGGCGATTGCCTCGATCCTCAACAACCACGCACTGGCGGTCCACGCGATCGCCCAGTGGGGCAGCGATGCGCAAAAGCAGCACTATCTGCCGTCGTTAGCCACGGGCCGCAGGCTTGGGGCCTTAGCCATCCATGAACACGGCCCAAGTCTGGGCATTGGCCCCGACGCGCTTCTCGCTTCGTGCCGGGACGACGGTTTCACATTGACCGGAACCAAGGCGTTTGTGCGTAACGCTGGGGCGGCGGACCTTTATGTCGCGTTCGCTACCCTCGAACCCGTCGCCAAAAACCCCAGCCTGACCGCTTTCCTGATCGATGCCCACACACCCGGCCTAACCATTGGCCCCAGACTCGACACTATGGGCCTGAAGGGGTGTCCGGTTGCCCACCTGATCTTCGAGACCGTTGCGGTGAGCCGGGATGCTCTTCTTGGCATCGAGTCTGGCGGATCAGCGATCGTGGATCGCCTGCTGTCCCTTGGCTCGGTGGCGGAAGCCGCCCAATCCGTCGGGATCGGGCGGGCGGCGGTCAAGCATGCCGCCGACTTTGCCGAAAAACGGGTGCAGTTTGGCCAACCGATCGCCACCTTGCAGGCAATCCAAACTCTGCTAGCCGAAGCAGCCACCGACTGCCATCTGGCCTGGCTTGGGATTCAGCGCGCCTCACAATTGGTCGAGGACGGCGGGGCCTTTGAGGTCGACGCCGCGATGGTGAAGACATTCGTTGGCCGCTTTGGTGCCAAGATGCTGATCGATGCGATCCAGGTCGAAGGCGGCCTTGGCATCAGTGAATCCAAACCCTTTGGCGTTGACGGCACCATGCCTCTGGCGCGGCTGTTCCGCGATATGGCTGGAACCCTACTGCTCGACGCTCCTGGGGACTTCCCAGACACACTCATCGCGAAAAGCATCACTTGCACCGGCAAGCCATAACAATGACATACCGCCGGTCCTCGGGCCGGAAAATCGAAAAGACTGCAACTGATACCGGCGAGCCCTGATACTGACACATCGCCGGTATCGGGCCGCGACGGCGGCCCCGCGCGCCCATGCGCGCGAAGCCAAGGGCGCGGATGCGCCCGCCCGGCGTCTGAGGGCAGCCTTGATGAATCACCATCAAGGCTCGATGGTATGATAAGGATCAATACAAATGTCAAACAAAATTCATGACTTTACCGTAGGGCAAAAATCCACCTATCACCAGCTTGTCGATGATGCGCTGGTGCGTGGGTACGCCGAGTTGACGGGCGATAATAACCCGATTCATCTTGACGACGTGTTCGCCAAGACGACCAGATTCGGACAGCGGATCGCCCATGGCGGCATCCTTTTCGGAATGATTTCCAAGGTGTTGGGAAACCAGATGCCGGGGATCGGAACGGTCTATCTCAGTCAGACGATCAATTTTGAAAAGCCGGTGTTCATCGGTGATACCGTCACCCTAGAAGCCACGATCACCGAGATTCTTCCCAAGCATGTGGCCAAGATCAGTGTCACCATCACGAAACAGACCGGCGATGTGGTCATGGATGGCAAGGCCACCGTCAAATTGCCCGGATGGCTCACCAAAACCGAGAAATAGCCGATCCTCAGCGGACTGTTACCCGCACCACTTCCTTGCCGGCGGGCCCGAAGACATGCGCGGCACAGGCCATGCAGGGATCGAAGCTGTGTATCGTCCGTAAAATCTCCAAAGGCTGGTCGGGAACAGCGAGGCGGTGCCGATCCATCAGGGCTGCCTCGTAGGGGCCGTGGCGGCCCTGCTCGTCCATGGGGCCGGCATTCCAGGTCGTCGGTACCACAGCCTGATAATTAGCGATCCGCCCGTCGTCGATGACGACCCAGTGGGCCAGCGCGCCACGCGGCCCTTCGATGGTCCCGATCCCACGGCTCTGGCGGGGCCACCGGCTCGGCTCCCATTTTTCGGTGTTGAAGGTCCGGCGGTCGCCGTTGGTGATGTTGGCCATCAGCCGGTCATACCAGCCGATCATACGATCAACCACCAATTTGCTTTCGATTCCGCGCGCCAGGATGCGTCCAAACGTCGAATACATCGCCTCGAACGGTAATCCAAGCCGCCCCAGGGTCTCGGCGGTTTGAGCCTTCGCGGATGCATCCCCCGCAGCATGCAGCAGAACCAGTCGGGCCAAGGGGCCGACCTCCATCGGCTTGCCGCGCCAGCGCGGGGCTTTGACCCACGAGTAGGTGCCGCCCGCGTCCAGCCGCTCGAAGGGCGGCGGCGGCCCGGTGTAGTCGAGCACCGTTTCGCCCACATAGGGATGAAGCGCACCGTTTCGTCCGCCCTGGTATTTGTACCAGGAATGGGCGATAATTTCTTGAATCTGATCAGGGTCTTGCAGATCGACGGGATGGACCCGTGACAGGTCGCGATCCAGCACCACGCCGCGCGGCACACCGAAGCCATGCCCGGCGGCGGCACCCGCGAAGTCGCCGTAGGTCATGAAGTTGCGGACGTTTTCGCCGCGTGTGAACCAGTCCCGATAGTGGCCGCCGATCGCGATCAGGTCAGGAAGGTAGACACCTTCGATGAAGCTTCGCATGGTCTCGATGAGCTGGCGGACACGCATCAGCCCGGACAGGGACACGGCGGTCGCGGCGCCCTCGCCCGGTGGCGGGCCGTCGATCGAGATCGCACACGGCGCGCCACCGACGGCGACGTTCGGGTGCGGGGTCTTGCCGCCGAAGATGGTTAGCACTTCGCCGATTTCGCGCTGCCACGTCAGAGCCTCCAAGTAGTGGCTGAAGGCCATCAGATTAATTTCCGGCGATAGCGTGTAGCCAGGATGATTCCACCATCCATTAGCGAATATACCAAGCTGACCTGACGTGAACAGATCCTTAAGCCGGATTTGTGCTCGGGCGAAGGTATCGACCGAGCTTTCGCGGCAGCCTAGCCGATCGGCAGACTGCGCCGCATCCCGTGGATTTGCGGCCAGTGCGTGGAGCGGATTGACCCAATCGAGCGCCTGGAGATGATAGAAATGGACCACGTGATCCTGGAGCCTTTGGGTACCGACCATCAGGTCGCGGATCAACAGGGCGTTTGGCGGCACCTGCACACCAAGCGCATCCTCGACCGCCCGCACCGAGGCCAGTCCATGGACCAGGGTGCAGACACCGCAAATGCGTTGGGCGAAGGCCCAAGCATCGCGCGGATCTCGGTCGCGCAGGATGATCTCGATGCCACGGACCTGGGTGCCGGCACTGATCGCCTGAATCACGGCGCCCGTCTCATCGACCTCGACCTCGATGCGCAGATGCCCCTCGATCCGGGTGAGAGGATCGATGACGATACGACGCGGGGGCATGGCTCAGTCCTTCTGGTTATGGGCCAGAGTGTCGGCAACCCGTTCCAGCAAGCTGGCCACCGTGCTGGTCCAGTTTGCCGTCTTGCCGCCATGCTCCAACGTTTGGCGACACCCCGAGCAACTGGTGTAGACGGTTCCGGCGCCGGTCGCTTCGACCTGCCGCCGCTTGATCTGAAAGGCCAGATCCCGCAAGGGCTGGGCGCGTTTGACCAGGGCAACGCCACCACCACCACCGCAGCACCAGTTGGCGTCACCGGCATCGCCCATCTCCCGCAGGTCGACGCCGAGCGCCCGCAGGATCAGCCGGGGGGCCGCACTGGCGCCACCGCGCCGGGAGAGTTGGCAGGCGTCGTGGTAGGTTGCCCGCTCACCAACCCCTGGGTTCACGCGAATGCGGCCGTCGGATAGGCCCTCGGCGAGAAGCTCGGTGATCTGCACAACCCGGAACGGCAACGCCTGGCCGAAACTGTTTGCGGCTTCCCAGCGCATCTCGGTGAAGGCGTGCCCGCACTCCGGCATCACTACGGTTCTAGCTCCGCAGGCTAGGGCCGCCCGAATGATACCCAGCGTGATCTTACGCTGGCCCGCGCGGTCGCCTGCGGTCAGCGCGGCGTTGTCGGCGTCGAAGCCATCGGTGCGGAAGGTCCACGACACGCCCATGTGGTTTAAGATACGAGCGATGGCCGCCATTGAAGCCGGGAACATCTTCAGATCGATTGACGAAACGGTGGGGATGATATCGGCCTTGGCCTCGTCCACATGCATGACCACGCCATGCTTGAGGCCGATGTCGTGCAACATGTCCCGGAACTGGGCCTGGGTTAGCCCGTAGGGGCTGCCGGTCGCCTGTTCCTTTTCCGCGAGCGCACCGAGATAATCGGCTGGCACTAGACCGGCTTCGAACAGGCCGTGGCGAGCCCGTTCCACCAGATCCGCGATGTCGATGGCCATTGGGCAAATCAACGAGCAGCGCCCACACATGTTGCAGGAATCGTAAATCAGCGCTTGCCAGCTCTCCAATTCCTTGGCGGTCACTTGCGGTGCCAGGCCAAACAGCCGGTAGACGAAGGCAAAGGGCCCAAGCTCACGTTCATAGGCCTGCTTGAGGGGAGCAATCTTATGGATCGGAGTGTAGCGCGGGTCATTCGTCTGGACATAGAATTGACACGCCTCGGCGCAGCGTCCGCAATGCACGCAGGACTCCATCGCCAATGCCGCCGCCGGGCCAATATCGGCGATGAAGCGGCGCATTGCTTTGGCGACCTGTTCGGCATCGGGGATTGTCGCCGCAGGGGGAGTCGGAGGCGCGGGGGCGCTCACGTTGCCGCACCCTTGCGGGCGAAAGTCACCCCCATGGTCCAACGCCCGGCGAACACCAACACGCTATGCATCAGCTTGCCGAAGGGAAGCCAGATCATCAACGCCTCCACGCTCAGGATATGCAGGGTCAGGAGGCTGCCGTAGTCGCCGATGGCTTCGCCCGACAGCAGGATGCCGGTCAGGACTGGAAGGAATACCAGCAGCCAGCTCACATAATCGTCTGCCGTCGACAGCAGCCGCAGCACCGGATGAAGACGACGGCGCACGATCAGAGCGATCATGGCGGCCAGAGTCAAACCGCTGGCCATGACGATCAACCCTTTGGGCAGATTGGGCCAGATGAGGCCAGTGGCCTGATGGACCAGCAGGATGTGCGGCGCCCCGCCGAAAAAGACGAGGGCGAGTCCGAGATGGAAGACGGCGCTCAACATCACGCCGACCGCGATCCGGGGCCAGAATGTCCGACGCGGGATAAAGCGGGACAGGATCAAGGATGCTCCTCCGCCCATCCGTCGGGCCAGCGAATGCCTTGAAGCGGCATACTGGGGCCGCCGACGCAGCAATAGAATGCCTGCCATCCGCCAGGCCATTCCAGCAATCATGATCAGGGCGGATGCTTGCAGGGCGGGACCACGGGCGAATTCCAGCAGCGTCATGGCGGCGTCTCTTCCGGATCGGGATCGGCCTTGTCTCGGGCCAAGAGCGCCGCAGCGGCTCCTCCCGCCAGCCCAACGGCGGCGGCCATGCTGGCGTTCTGCCACCCAGTCGGACTGCCGCCGGCAAGCGAGGTGTAGAAGCTGCCGGCGTCCCAGAAATTCGGTTCGGCGCAACCAAGGCAGCCGTGACCGGATTCGATGGGAAAGCTGGTGCCGCCGCCCCATTTGAGACTGGCGCAGGCGTTGTGGGTGATCGGCCCCTTGCATCCCAGTTCAAACAGACACCAGCCTTGCCGAGCCCCGTCGTCATCGAAACTCTGGGCGAATTGGCCCCGATCGTAAAAGGAGCGGCGGTAGCATCGGTCGTGGATGGTGGTTCCGTAATAGGCGAGTGGGCGCTTGCGTTCATCAAGAGCCGGCAGACGCCCAAAGCTGATGAAGTAGACCAGGATGCCGCTCAATACGTCGGGCATCGGCGGACAACCGGGAATATTGACGATCGGCGTGCCCGAGATCAAATCTTCGACCCCGACCGCCCCAGTGGGATTGGGATAGGCTTTGGGAATGCCGCCATAGGCCGCGCAGGTTCCGATGGCCAGCACGGCCTTCGCGTCGGCGGCGAGAGCCTCAACGATACCGACGGTGCTGCGTCCGCCGGTCAGCGCGTAGACTCCGCCATCCTTAACCGGGATCGATCCATCGATGGCCAGAAGATACTCGCCCTTGTTGGCGGCCACAGCGTCCCACAGCATCCGGTCTGCGGTCGATCCGGCTGCCGCCATCAGGGTTTCCTGATAATCAAGAGAAATAAAGTCAAAGATAATCGATTCAAGAGTCGGACTCGATGACTGTAATAGCGCCTCCAGGCATCCTGTACAATCTTGGATGGATAACCAAATGACGGAACGCCGCTTCGCTCTGGCGAGATTTTCTGCCATGACCGGCGCAATTCCTGGCGGCAGAGCCAGGCTGGCGGTCATGGCCAGAGCAAACCGCAGCAGATCGCGTCGTCCGATGCCATGGCGAACGAGTGCGGCCCCCAGGGTTTCGGTGTGGTCCGGCATGCGGTGATCCTCGGGCATCAAGGTTCCGCCTGCCACGCCAGGGCCGTTCGGACAACCGTGCGGCAGGCATCCGGGAACGACTGGACAACCGGAGGACTGAGCCACGGCCCCCAATCGATCCGTTGCGGCTCGATGCCCACCAGCGCCAAATGTGTTGGCGCCCATCCGGCGATCCGGGCCAGCGTTAACAGGTCCACGAGACCGGCCTCATGCGCGCTCATGCGCCCGCCGCGACCGACATGGTCGGCGAGGGTCAGTTGGTCCAAGAGACAAATGGTGCCTGCGGGATCACCAAGCCGGGCGGCATCGACGACGATCACAGCATCCGAATCCATGAGTGCCGCCAGCAGCCGGAACCCGAGCGTCCCGCCGTCGAGCGGACGCAAGCCCGGTGGTGTATCAGGGGCGTTGGCAAGATGCCGGACCACATGCACACCAACACCGTCATCACCGAGCAGGGTATTCCCCAGTCCGAGCACTAGAACGTCGCGTGCGGCGCCCGCTACCGATCCAAAGCAGACCTTGTTTCGAACCGCCGCCGTGTCGTCCATGCTGACGCCTCTGTCGGGTTATCAGCCCACTATGAAAAAAAGGGGAATAATGAACAGGTTCGGAATCTACCCATGAATTTAGGGATGATTCAGAAGCTGATCCACAACGCCATCGCAATTCCCCGGAAAAGCATCGGCTGAGTAATTCCCGAAGCTTTCGCCATAGTACCGATAGCGGCTACCGTGGCCGACGATGACTGGGGACGATGGAGACTGTTGCATGTGCCTCGCTGTTCCGTTCCAGATCGTCAGCATGACAGGCCATATGGCCTGCTGTGAGGCCAGGGGCGTTCGACGCGATGTCAGTCTGTTCCTGCTCGGCGATCAGGGGATCGCGGTCGGCGACCATGTTTTGGTCCATGTCGGCTACGCCATCCAGACGATGACGCCAGCAGATGCCCATGCCACCTGGGCCCTGTTCGATGAGATCACGGCCCAGCTCGATCGCCACGAGGCATAATTGCGGAGCGATAACCCAAGAAAAATTTGAGTAGATTCCGATCCAATCCGAAAATGAAGCAAATTGGTATTATGATGTTGAAATAAAACGCCCCGCTATGAAGCCACTTAAACTGATGTCTGGCGCTATACTGCTAAAATAAATGCTGAATACCAGATATCAGTAAAATGAGTGCGCTTAAAAATGAGATGGATGACAGATATGGATCATGATGGAAACTCTTGGTACTTCGTCGCTACCAAGTCGGCGTTGATCGAAGTCTCTCGACAAGAGAGCTGTCCAGTTCAACCCATCTCGTCATTTCAAAATAATGGCGATTATGCCGAAACGGTTCACCGTGTATTGTCGGATATTTTTGCCCCGACCGCTGTGCTCATTGATCGCCGAGGAGATCTGCGATCTTTTTCCGGCCCGATTCATCACTACCTTAATCTGCCGATCACCCAGGTTAACCCCAACGTCGTTGACATCGCCCGAGATGGGCTGAAGGGCATGTTGCAACGCCTGATCCGTCAGGCGGCGAAACTCGACGCAGAGAGAATGAGGGTTATGTCAACAACCCGCATTCGGCGTAATGGCTCCACGGTGCAGGTTTATCTTTCCCTGGTTCCGGTTACGGGGGCCGAAAAGAACGAGAATCTATTTCTCGTTTTCTTTGCCGATGATGCCAGACCGCACCCGATAGAAATGAGTAATAAAATCTGATAAATACATAATAAATATCTTTTTCTGGACAATATCAGAATCAATCAGACATCTATGAAACCGTTAATAGGACATAACCATGCCCCAATACCAGATCGCCGTTATCGTTGGAAGCCTTCGCCAAGAGTCATTTAACCGCAAACTTGCCAAGGCTATTGTCAGACTGGCACCGTCAGATTTCAAGTTCAAAGACGTGCTGATTGCTGATTTACCGTTCTACAATCAGGATGATGATGCATGTCCTTCTGACCCTGTCAAGAGACTGAAGGCCGAAATTATGGCTGCCCATGGCCTGCTGTTTGTCACGCCCGAGTACAATCGCTCAATTCCGGGCGTCCTCAAGAACGCGATCGATCAGGGTTCGCGGCCTTATGGCCACAGTGCCTGGTCTGGCAAACCCGCAGGTATTCTAGGGGCTTCGATCGGAGTCATCGGCACGTCCTTGGCACAACAGCATTTACGCAATGTTCTTGCCTACCTTGATGTTCCGACGCTCGGCCAGCCGGAAGCCTTTATTCAGGTCAAAGAAGGCTTGTTTGATGAGTTGGGCAACATTGGTCCATCAAGTGCCCCCTTTTTGCAAAACTGGATGGATAAATACGCCGCTTGGGTGAGACATCATACTATCGAGCTTTAATGTTGACCCATTAAAGCGACCCTCAGACACCGGGCGGGCGCGGCCCGACACCGGCATTGTGTCAGTGTCAGGGCTCGCCGGTATCATACCGATTTATAACGCCGGGGGATGATCGTCAATGAGTACGGTACAGGACGCTGGGCAGTCGCGGCCCGATACCGGCGATGTGTCAACCCATAGGCCCGCCGGTATCAGTGCCCAAGAGCTTTGGCAGGAACCATCGGCGCGCCTTCTGGCCCGGTTGGCAGCCACAGCGTCCGGGCTGACGTCCAGAGAAGCCCAATCGCGCCTCGGCCTCTACGGGCCGAATGAAGCCGCGACGGTCCAACGCTCGCCGCTGAGTCTGCAATTCCTGGCCCGCTTCCGCAATCCGTTGGTCATTATTCTGCTGGTCGCAAGCGGACTGTCGGCGGCGAGCGGTGATATCGCCAGCTTCGTGATCGTGATCGCCATCGTCACGAGCAGCATTACCCTCGATTTTGTCCAAGAAATCCGCGCTCAGAATGCAGTGGAGGCGTTGCGTCGTTCGGTCGCGGTTCAAGCGACGATCCGACGTGACGGCGCTATTGTCTCGTTGCCCATCGACCAGTTAGTGCCCGGCGACATCGTTGAACTCATCGCCGGTGATTTGGTTCCCGCAGACTCGCGGTTGCTCGAGAGCCGAGACCTGTTCGTCAACCAGGCGCTCCTGACTGGGGAGTCCTACCCTTCCGAAAAGCAGGCGGGCGACGCCGCCTCGGGTGCCGAAAATCCTGCCGGGGCATCGAACGCGGTGTTCGCCGGCACCTCGGTGATCAGCGGTACCGCGACGATTCTGATTTGCCGAACCGGAAGCAAGACGGCCCTTGGCCATCTGGCGACCAGCCTGGCGGAAAAGCCCCCGGCCACCGCCTTCGCAGTCGGCATTCGCGAATTCGGCATGCTGATTATGCGGTTCACCGTGTTGATGGTGCTGTTCGTTCTGATCGTGAACATCTCGTTCAATCGGCCAATGCTGGAGTCCCTGCTGTTTGCGCTGGCGTTGGCGGTTGGCTTGACGCCCGAACTGCTGCCCATGATCGTGACGGTAACGCTCGCTCGATCCGCTATGGAGCTGGCCAAACGAAAAGTGATCGTCAAGCGCCTCTCAGCGATCCACGATCTCGGTGCCATGGACGTGTTGTGCACCGACAAAACCGGCACGTTAACCGAAGCCATTATCAAGCTGGTCAGCGTGGTCGATGGCCACGGAGTCGAAAGTCAGCGCGCCTTTGCCTATGCCTATGTTAACAGCCGGTTCGAAAGCGGCATGAAAAGCCCGCTCGATCAGGCAATCCTCGCCGCTAACGCCTTTGATATGGCTGGCTGGCGCAAAATCGACGAAGTGCCGTTTGATTTCGAGCGCCGAAGAGTCTCGGTGCTGGTCGAACACGAAACCAAACGCCGCCTGATCGTCAAGGGAGCGCCCGAGGATTTGCTGCGTCTGTCGGGACGCTACGAGGACGCAACCGGGGCGGTACTGCCCCTTGACACAGAAACGCGCCGCGCCTTCCAAACGACGCTCGACGCCCTCGGGACTCAGGGAAATCGCGCCCTCGGCATCGCCAGCCGCGTCGTCGAAGATGGCCTAGCCACTGCGGCCATCACCGATGAGAGTGATCTCATTTTCTCAGTGTCCGTCCCGAAAGTTATTGAATCATAAGAATCAGTTGTGATTCATTGTCAGGCAGCCCGAAGGAGGGGCTACCGATGTGGACAGAGAAAAACCGCCCGAAGTACAATCGGGACAAGTTGAGATATCCGAGCGATGTGACGGATGAAGAATGGGCACT
>CAIXKV010000232.1 GCA_903920145.1 uncultured Rhodospirillales bacterium | reverse complement strand
TATTATCAGCGCGGATCCGTTTCGGTTGCGGCTTTGGTTTTGGCGCTGCCGGTGCCGGATTTGGGGTCCGATCCTTGATATAATACAGCTGCCCTCAGACGCCGGGCGGGCGCATCCGCGCCCTTGGCTTCGCGCCATGGGGCGCGCGGCGGCGGTCGCCGCCGATACCAACGGCACGGATCATTGTCTAGGGCCGTTGGTATAATCCCGGCGAGCCGTAAGCAAGACACAGTGCCGGTCTTCGGGCCGCGATGGCGGCGCCCCGCGTGCCCATGCGCGCGAAGTTAAGGGCCCGCGCGGATGCGCCCGCCCGGCGTCTGAGGGCAGCTTTAATATATCAAGGATCGGACCCCAAATCCGGCACCGGCAGCGCCAAAACCAAAGCCGCAACCGAAACGGTTCCGCGCTGATAATAGCGGGGCCGACGTCCAACAGCGACGAATCCGGCGGCTTGGTACAGGGCCTGTGCGGCCTCGTTATCCTCGGCGACTTCCAGGAACAGGGTCGCCACCCGATAGCGACGGACCCAGGCCAGGGCTCCGCCTAGAAGCAAGGCGCCGATGCCTTGGCGGCGGGCAGCGGGCAAGACCGCGAGAGTTAACACTTCGCCCTCGTCGGCGGCCAAACGACAGAGGATGAAGCCCTGGGGATAGTCGGTGTCGGTGGCAATCAGGCCCAACATACCCGGCGACTCGAGCAACGTCGCCATTGCCGCTGTCGACCACGGATCCTCGGGGAAGCAGGGGGCATGCAAGGCGGCCAGCACGGCAGCATCGGCGGCACAGGCCGAACGCAGACCCAAGGTCGGGCGAGACTCCGGGGAGACAGGTGCAGGGTCACAACCCGCTATCGGCACTGTGTCATCAGTGTCAGGGCTCGCCGACATCATGACCGTCGGCCCTCCCCCGGCAAGGTGGCATCCGGGGCGCGAAGATACAAAGGACGGGGGGGCCAGCCGGCACCAGGAGCCAGTTGGGCGGCAAAATCGGCAACAACGGCAGCGTCGGCCCATCCCGGATCGTCGGTGAAGACGGTATCAGGGCGATCCCCCAAAATATCGCGCAACGCCGCCGCGCCGCACCCTGCCACCAACAGCGGCCCCGGCGGCAACCAACGGGCGCAGGCCTCGGGGGAAAGGGGCGGCGGTTCGTGAGTGATACCGGCGAGCCTTGATACTGACACATCGCCGGTATCGGGCCGCGACGGCGGCCCGGCGTCTGAGGGCAGCCTCGATGAGTCACCATCAAGGCTCGAGGGTGTGAGGGTTAGGGTTGCGTCGAAAAGCCGAAGGAACAGCTCGGTGCGACGGGAGTCCACCGCCACCAGCAACGACCGCCCCCGGCGCGACTCGAGAGGCAGGGCGTGAGCGATCGCCTCAAAGGTGGTGACACCGACCAAAGGCCGCCCGGTAGCCAAAGCCAAGCCGCGCGCCGTCGCCAGCCCCACCCGCAGGCCGGTGAAAGCGCCCGGCCCGACGGTGACCGCCAGCCGATCCACAGCCCCGGCAGTCACCCCGGCTTCGGCCAGCACCTCACCGATCATCGGCACCAACCGCTCGGCATGCCCCCGAGTCATGGCCTCGAACCGCCGGGCCACCACCCCACCGTCACGCCACAGCGCCACCGAGCAGGCCGAACCCGTGGTCTCCAGTGCCAAAATTTTCATGGGCAGCCGCTTTGACGAAGGGCCGCCCAAGCGGGCCGGGACGGAGTCCCCGGAAGCCGGGGTTCATGATAGTCTGCATCCCGTTTGCCGCCCATGCCCATCGTCGTCCTTTGCCTGCGGGGTTTGCTATGCTTTTGACTGAGATCGCACCCCCGCGTTTCGATGTCGATCTCGATTTGCGGTATGCCACCGTCGATAATCTGACGGGTCGCCCGATTTACCGCCGTCCGCTCTGCCTGTTGCATCCCGCCGCCGCCTCGGCTCTGGCCCGTGCGACGGTTCTGGCGCGTGGGATCGGCTGTCGGTTGCGGGTTTTCGATGGCTTTCGTCCCGTTGAAGCCCAATGGCGGTTGTGGCAGGCGTTGCCAGATCCGCAATTTGTTGCCGACCCCCGGCAAGGATCCCACCATTCCCGAGGCGTTGCCATCGACGTGACCCTTGCCGATGTTGACGGTACGCCCTGGGATATGGGAACCGGCTTTGACGACATGACTCCGCAGTCTCACCATGGACGCACTGACCTTTCGATCACCGCGCAACGAAACCGAGCCTGTTTGTTGGGCGTCATGGTTGCCGCTGGTTGGATATTCTATCCCTATGAGTGGTGGCATTACCAGCTTCCGGCTGCCGAGACTTATCCCTTACTGGCGGATGGGGTGACGGGAATTGGGTTATTGTCGAGATGATGCTGTTGCACAACGGCATCGGACGCCTCAGATCGTTTTCCCGCCCTCGCCCCGGCCTTGTTGGAACCGGGCCCGATGCGACACACTCGGCCTATTCGGCGTGTATCAGGAGAACTCGCGAGGGAGGGGATGGGGTTTCGTCCGATCCAAGGTCTGTTGATGTCCCTGGCGGTAACGGTGGCGGTGGCGGCGATATCGCCAGCGGTGGCCGATCCCTTGGGTGCGACTGCGGTCGGCGGCGGCGGCGCGGTGATCTTCGCCTATGGCCGGGTCGGGGACGATCGCGGCTCTGGGTCCAGCATTGGCCTGGATCAATTTGAGGACCACCTGGATGAGCTGAAGGACGGCGATTATCAGGTTTTGCCGTTGCCTCGGATCGTGGACGCGCTGCGCAACGGAACGGTGCTGCCTGACCGGACGGTGGCCATCACCATCGACGATGTGACGGTTGCTGCCTACCACGAGGCTTACCCCCGGCTGCGGGCGGCGGGCATCCCCTTTACGTTGTTTGTCTCCACCGATGCTCTGGATCGGGGCGCACCCAACGCCATGAATTGGGCGCAGATTCGCGAGATGGCCGCCGCTGGCGTTGTGATCGGCGCGCTTACAGCCTCTGGACTGCCCATGGCGGCCCTGTCGGATCAGGAGGTTCGCGGTGATTTGGCGCGGATGAAGGAGCGATTCCTGGCGGAATTGGGAGTGGTCCCAACCTTGTTTGCCTATCCTCGGGGCGAATACAGCCTATCCGTGCATCAATCTGTGGTCCAAGCTGGTTTTGTTGCCGCTTTTGGTCAGCAATCGGGCGTGGCCTACGCCGGGGCAGATCCCTATGCGCTCCCGCGTTTCCTGATGAATGACGCCTTTGGCAGTCTCGACCGATTCGAGCTGGCGGCCAATGCTCTGCCGCTGCCTGTCACCGACGTGACTCCGGTTGATCCGGTCCTGACCCGCAATCCGCCGATTCTCGGCTTTACCGTTCCCGAAGGCATCGGCCAGATCGATCGTCTGGCCTGTTTTGCCACCGGCCAAGGCCGCGCGGCCATCGAGCGTTTGGACACAAACCGGATCGAAGTCAGGATTGCCGATCCGTTTCCGGCAGGGCGGGCGCGGGTGAACTGCACCTTGCCTGCCGATGATGACCGATGGCGATGGTTTGGGGTGCAGTTTTTTATTCCGGGAGAACAATAGGCCCCAGTAGACTCTGCCCGACATCCGCAAGGAGGCCGACCGGCCCTTTGCGGATGCAGGCGGAATCCACCTTTAGGGCTTAACGAACCGCGCGAACCTCGGTGACTTCGGGGATGAAGTGGCGGAGCAGGTTCTCGATGCCGGATTTCAACGTGGCGGTTGAACTCGGGCAGCCGGCGCACGAGCCCCTCATGTGAAGATAAACCACGCCATTATCAAAGCTGTGAAAAGCAATGTCGCCGCCATCATTGGCTACGACTGGACGAACCCGCTGATCCAGCAGCTCTTTGATCTGAACAACGATGGGATCATCGGTTCCTGTCGCGCCAGCGGTCTCGGCATCGGCTCCCGATGTCTCCAAAACGGGGCGGTTGTGGACAAAATGGTCCATGATCGCACCCAGCAGGGCCGGCTTCAGCACCGCCCAATCCTTGCTGCCGTTGCTGGTGACGGTGACAAAATCATCGCCGAGGAACACCCCGGAGACGCCCTCGACACCGAACAGGGCGCGAGCCAGGGGGGATCGCGCCGCGCTCTCAGGAGTCGGGCAATCGACCGGAGCCCCGCCGGTCACCGAACGGCCAGGAAGGAATTTGAGGGTCGCAGGATTCGGGGTCTCTTCGGTCTGAATAAACATCGGGCACTCTCCAAGGCGCCGCCGACACTGGCGGTTGGCCTCAAAAGTGGGCAAAATTGATGCCAGTATCAAGCACAGGCTTTGTAGGGTTAATGCTCGTCTGTGATGCGCGAACGGAGACGGAGACCGGATGACCACCGACGCCGAACGTCCCGCAGCAGCGATGATCGATTGGGTGATGACCGAGGGTCGGGAGATCCAGGACACGCCAGCCCTGATGGATGCTTTTTGCCGGCGTCTGCTGGCAATGGAGGCGCCCGTGTGGCGGGTCAACTGGCAGATTTTGATGCTCCACCCTCAATTGCGGGGCATGGCTTTGATCTGGCATTGCGACCGATCGGATGTGCTGGTGCTAGAGCGCCCTCATGGCAGCGAAAACACCGCCGATTACCGGGAAAGCCCCTTGCGAGCGGTGATCGAGGACGGCGTGGAAGGATTGCGCCACCGTTTGGAACATCTGGAACCGCCTTGGCCTTACCATATTCTCGGGGAGCTTAAGGCCGCTGGTGCCACCGATTACGTGGCCATGCCGGTTCGCTTTTCGGGGGGCCGCCGGACCTGCGCCACCTTTGCCACCCGGCGACCTGGCGGCTTTACGGTGGCCGATCTGGCACTGTTTGATGGGGCTCTGCCGGCATTGGGTCTGTTGCTGGAAAAATTGGAGCTATCGCGCCTAGCGGCCAGTTTGCTGGATATTTACGTGGGGCGGCATGCCGGCACGCGGATTCTCTCGGGCGATATCCGCCGAGGCACCAACGCCAGTTTGCGGGCAGTCCTGTGGTATTGCGACCTTCGCGGTTTTACCTCGTTGGCGGATCGCCTGCCTCGGGAAGAAATTGTGGCGCTGCTGAACAGCTATTTCGAAGTGATGGGCAGCACGGTTCAATCCCATGGCGGCGAAATCCTGAAATTCATCGGCGATGCCATGCTCGCCATTTTTCCCCTGGGATATGGCAAGCCCGAGCCCGTGGTCGACCGTGCCGCCGTGCGGTTGGCCTTGGCGGCGGCCTTGGCAGCCATTGAAGGCCTCGCCGCCCTCAATGCCGAACGGGCCGCCTGGGGACAGCCGACCATGCAGTGCGGGATCGCCCTGCATCTGGGAGATGTCATGTATGGCAACATCGGTGCGTCAGACCGACTGGACTTCACGGTCATTGGTCGCGCAGTCAATTTGGTTACGCGCATGGAAGGACTCTGCAAGAGGCTGGATCGCCTGTTGGTCACGTCAGCCGACTTTGCCCAAAACTGCGACACGCCCCTGATCTCTTGCGGATTCCAGCCCTTAAGAGGCCTGCGAGACCCCGTGGAAGTCTTCACCGTGGATGGCATGTGAGGTTGGCGGCCCTTTTGTGGAAAAGGCAGCCTGCCCGCCCCCGGCCAAATGCGATACCCGGTGGGAAAGCCCTTGCCTCGGGGGGAGAATGGGTTATAGTGGGCGTGGTATCCGGTACGGTTTAGCGGCGCGCGCAAGCGAGCCGCATCGTTGCTTTGTGGGTGGGTCGCCGGCCCACTTTTTTGTTATCGGACGGCGCGGATACCGCTGAATGTGCGGGTTAGGTTTGTTGGGGAATGGACGGAAGCGAACGGATAGAGACGGTCATCACGCCAGCGATCACGGCCATGGGTTATGAGATCGTTCGCGTTCAGATGTCGGGGGGTCGGCGGCAGCTCTTGCAGGTCATGGCCGAGCGTTGTGACGGTGCGGCGATGACGGTTGACGATTGTGCAGAGATTAGCCGGACGATTTCTGCGGTTCTCGATGTGGAGGATCCCATAGCCGGTGCCTACACCCTAGAGGTGAGTTCGCCTGGTATCGACCGGCCCTTGATTCGCTTGAAGGATTTCGAGCGGTTTGCAGGCTTCGAGGCTCGGGTGGAGACGCGGGCCCTGGTTGACGGGCGTCGTCGCTTTCGAGGTATTCTTAAAGGTGTGACGGCCACGCAGGTCCGTCTTGAGGCCGAGACCGGCCTCGTCGAGTTGCCGTTTGATAATATTTTGCGCGCCAAGTTGGTTCTGAACGACGCTCTTTTGGCTGCCCGTCCGTAGCCCCGCCGTCCGAACGATCGCCGAGTGTCAAGTTGCGTTTCTGTACCCAAGCCTTTTCCAGTCACAAAGCCAACAGAGTCCAGGGAACCCCGAGTTATGGAACTGCTGCAAGTCGCCGATGCGGTAGCCCGCGAGAAGAGCATCGATCGAGACGAGGTTCTCGAGGCGATGGAACTCGCGATCCAGAAGGCGGGGCGATCCAAATACGGCCACGAGCATGATATTCGGGCCCGGATCGATCGCAAAACCGGCGACATCCACTTGGCCCGCTACATGCATGTGGTTGAGGCCATCGAAAATGAGGCGGTCGAGCTGACCTTGCCCCAGGCGCGGCGGATCAAGGCCGATGCCAAGGTTGGCGAGTTTCTGGTGGACCCGCTGCCCCCCATCGATTTCGGACGAATCGCCGCCCAAACCGCAAAGCAGGTGATTGTGCAGCGCGTGCGCGACGCCGAGCGCAAGCGCCAGTTCAACGAGTACAAGGACCGAGTCGGCGAGATCGTCAACGGCCTGGTCAAGCGGGTGGAATATGGCAACGTCACGGTCGATTTGGGCCGGGCCGAGGCGATTTTGCGACGTGACGAGCTGTTGCCGCGCGAGCACTTCAAGAATGGGGATCGGGTTCGCGCCCTGATCCATGACGTGCGGGAAGAGCCGCGCGGGCCGCAGATTTTCCTGTCCCGTGCCCACCCGATCTTCATGGCCAAGCTGTTTATGCAGGAAGTGCCGGAGATCTATGACGGCATCATCGAAATCAAGTCGGTGGCGCGTGATCCCGGCAGCCGGGCCAAGATCGCCGTGCTGTCTAACGACAGCTCCATTGATCCCGTGGGCGCCTGCGTCGGTATGCGCGGCAGCCGGGTTCAGGCCGTGGTTGGTGAGTTGCAGGGCGAAAAGATCGACATCATCCCGTGGTCGTCGGACGCCGCGACCTTTGTCGTCAACGCGCTGGCCCCTGCCGAGGTGGCTAAGGTCGTGCTTGACGAAGAGAACAAGCGGATCGAGGTGGTGGTTCCCGATGATCAGTTGAGTCTGGCCATTGGCCGGCGTGGTCAGAATGTCCGCCTCGCGTCGCAGTTGACCGGCTGGGATATCGACATTTTGACCGAGGCCGAGGAATCCGACCGACGTTCCGAAGAGTTCCGCACCCGCTCTCAGCTCTTTATTGACGCTTTGGACGTGGATGATGTGATTGCTCATCTGCTGGTCGCTGAAGGCTTTACCTCCTTGGAGGAGATCGCGTTCATCGAGACCAATGATCTGGCCGAGATCGAGGGTTTTGATGCCGATGTCGCTGACGAATTGAAGGAACGGGCCCGCGTCTGGATCGAAAACCAGGACGCCGTTTACACCGAACGCCGCCAGGAATTGGGTGTTGAAGACGACGTGGCCGAACTGACCGGCTTTGGGCCGTCCCAATTGGTCAAACTGGGTGAGCATAACATTCGGACTCTCGACGACTTGGCAGATCTGGCCGGTGACGAGCTGATCGAAATTTTAGGCAAGGATAGCCCTTCCAAAGAGGACGCCAACGAGATCATCATGGCGGCTCGGGCTCATTGGTTTGCCGAAGGTGCAGGTGGGCCGCCGTCTGCCGGGGTTCGCTCCGTACAAGGCGGCGCGTCGTGAGTTTGGTATCTTGGGAACCCGCGCGGGAATCAAACCCGGTGGGACGAGACGGGGCGGAACTGACATGGTTTCGCATGGGATGGTGGAATGGACGGTGGAATGGTGCCGATCGAGGAGGATGTCAATACGGATGACGGGACGGCGGTTGAGCCGCGTGACCCGCTGCGCCGTTGCATCCTGACCGGTACGGTTCAGCCCAAGGACGGTATGATTCGGTTTGTGGTGGACCCCGATGGTGTGGTGGTCCCCGATTTGGAAGGTGTTTTACCCGGTCGCGGCCTGTGGTTGACGGCGGAACGGGCTGTGGTGGAAAAGGCGATCGCCCGAAAAGCCTTTGCCAGGGCGGCACGGCAGCCGGTTCGAGTCGAGTCCGATCTTGCGGATCGACTGGCGGCGTTGCTGGTGCGGCGATGCTTGAATCTGGTTGGTTTGGCGCGCCGCGCCGGCCAAGCGGTGGCGGGATTCGAAAAAGTGCGCGAGGCGTTGCGCACCGGCCATGTGGGTCGGAGCGGACGTCCAGCGGTGCTGTTGGCGGCCAGCGATGGTGCCGCCGATGGTCGGGCCAAACTGCGGGCCTTGGCCGGTGGTTTACCCGTATTGGAAGACTTCGAAGCGGCGGCACTAGGAGCGGCTCTTGGCCGGGACTTGGTGGTCCACGCTGTGTTGGCGCGTGGCAACCTCGCAAATCGTCTGCAAATCGATGCTGGACGCTATACGAGGATGAAAATCATGCCGGTTGGGCGTTCGCCTGCCGGCCAAACCGGATTAACGACGGACCTGTCGGACACCAATGACTGAAAGCAACGACCAAGATCGCAAGAAAGAAGTGTTGCACCTTACCGGCAAGGGGAAACTCGAGCTGAAGAAGACGGTGGACGCGGGATCGGTGCGACAGAGCTTTTCGCATGGTCGATCAAAAACGGTAACCGTCGAGGTTAAGCGCAAGCGCACCATCGAAAAAGGGGCCGCACCCGGCGTCGCCGATGGCGGCGCTGCGGCTCGACGTGCTGCCGAGGGCCTGCCGGCCAAGGGCGGTCCCGGTCGGGGGCCTCGAGGTGCCACCGTGCGCCAGCTCACCAAGGAGGAGCGCGAAGCGCGAGTCCGGGCCCTGCTGGGGGCGGCCAAGCGCGAAGAAGAGCGTAAGACCGCGAGCGATGCCGACGAGGAGTTGCTGGACAGCATCCTTGACGAGGACGTCGCTCCGCCGGCTGATAGCGAAAGTCCCGACATCGACATCAGTGTCGACGTTGAAGACGTGGTGGAGGTGCTGGACGCCGACACGTTGCGTCAGCGCGAGATCGAAGAGTTACGGCGCATCCAGGCTCAGGAGCAGGCGGTTGCCGCCGAGGCCGAGCGGCGGCGTCAAGAGGAAGAAGCCAAGAAGCGCGAGGCCGAAGACAGCCGGCGCAAGGCGGAAGACGATCGCAAAAAGCCCCCGGCTCGCTCCGGTGGTGGTGGGACAGCGGCGGCTCCGGCCCCCGCTCCGGCGACTCCGGCGGTCGAGGCCGCTCGCCCTGTCGTTCCGGCGGTTCGCCCCGCTGACGAGGATGAGGACGAGCGCAAAACCCGGAAAGCGGGCGCCAAGGCGGCAGCAGCCCCCAAGCCGGCGGCGTCTCCCCGCAAGAGTGGCGATCGTCGACGCGGCGGCAAGATCACCGTCACCCAGGCCCTGAATGCCGACGAGGCCGAGCGGACTCGCAGTCTTGCGGCCATGCGCCGGGCTCGGGAGCGGGAGAAGCAACGCCTCAACGCGCGCCAGGAAATGCAGAAGGTGACGCGCGAAGTGGTGGTGCCCGAAGTGATCACGGTCCAAGAGCTGGCCAATCGGATGGCCGAGCGCGCGGCGGACGTGATCAAGGCGCTGATGCGCATGGGCGTGATGGCCACCATCACCCAGACCATTGATGCCGACACCGCCGAACTGGTGATCACCGAGTTTGGCCATCGCCTGCGCCGGGTTTCGGATGCGGACGTTGAAGTGGGTATGCATGGCGAAGTGGACCGCGAGGACGAGCTGATTTCTCGGCCTCCGGTGGTCACGATCATGGGCCATGTGGACCACGGCAAAACCTCGCTGCTGGATGCCCTGCGTCATACCGACGTGGCGTCTCGAGAAGCGGGTGGCATCACCCAGCATATCGGCGCGTATCAGGTCACGCTGTCCCACGGCGGTCGGATTACCTTCATCGACACGCCTGGCCACGCGGCCTTCACGGAAATGCGGGCGCGCGGCGCCAATGTCACCGACGTGGTGGTGTTGGTTGTGGCCGCCGACGACGGCATCATGCCCCAGACGGTCGAGGCGATTCAGCACGCCAAGGCCGCCAAGGTGCCGATGATTGTCGCGATTAACAAAATCGACCTTCCCGACGCCAAGCCCGAACGGGTCCGCCAGGAACTGCTTCAGCATGGCTTGGTGGTTGAAGAGATGGGGGGCGATCTGCTGGCGGTTGAGGTCTCGGCCAAATCCCGGATCGGTCTGGAACGACTCGAGGAAGCGATTCTGCTTCAGGCGGAAATCCTGGAGCTGCGCGCCAATCCTCATCGACCGGCTGTCGGTACGGTGATCGAGGCCAAGTTGGAGCGGGGCCGGGGGTCGGTGGCCACGGTGTTGGTCCAGCGCGGCACGCTGCGAGTTGGTGATATCTTTGTCGCGGGTTGCGAATGGGGCCGGGTGCGAGCGCTGATCAACGATCGCGGCCAGAGCGTCGACCAAGCCCAACCGGCATCGCCGGTCGAGGTTCTGGGCCTCAATGGGACGCCGATGGCTGGCGACGAGTTCGCGGTGCTGGATAACGAGGCTCGGGCAAGGGAAATCACCGAGTTCCGCCAACGCAAGAAGCGCGAAGCTCAGGTCACGGCATCGGCTCGCGGCACTCTGGAGCAGATGTTCAACCGGATCCAGGTGGGCGAAGCCAAGGAACTGGCCATCGTCATCAAGGGCGACGTTCAGGGCTCGATCGAAGCCATCGGCGGCGCGCTGGAGAAGCTGGCCGCCGACAGCACCGAGGTCAAGGTTCGGCTGTTGTTCACCGGCGTTGGTGCCATCAACGAATCGGATGTGACCTTGGCCAATGCCTCCAAGGCTTTGGTGATCGGCTTCAACGTCCGCGCCAATCCCCAGGCTCGGGAGATGGCGCGGCGGGATGGCGTCGAGATTCGTTACTACTCGGTGATCTACAACGTCATCGACGATGTTCGGGCGGCGCTGGTTGGCATGCTATCGCCGGTCCTCCGCGAACGCTTCCTGGGCAACGCCGCCATCCGCGAAGTGTTCAACATTACCAAAGTTGGCAAGGTCGCGGGCTGCTTGGTCACCGAAGGCATCGTCAAGCGGGGGGCGGGTGTCCGCTTGCTGCGTGACAATGTGGTGATCCACACGGGCTCGCTGAAGACGTTGAAACGCTTCAAGGACGAGGTCAAGGAAGTCCGCGAGGGTTACGAATGCGGCATGGCCTTTGAAAATTACGATAATATCGAGGCCGGCGACGTTATCGAGGCGTTTGAAATCGAAGAAATCGCTCGGGCATTGTAAAGACGCGCTTTCGGCATCCAGGGGTCCAACGGCCCCTGGATCTCGCTGGGGCCTCCAAGCTCCCAGACCCCGTGACGTGATGGAGTCCAAGGAGATGGCCTTTGGGCGCCGAAGAGGCCGGAACGCCTCTTCGGTTTTCTGACGTCGGCGCTCGGATCGACTTTAACGACAATGATAACGCTGATCTGATTTCGCACGAACGCTGCAATGAAGGGGACACGACCATGACTCATAAACACGGCCCCCGGTCGCCCTCTCAACGCCAGTTGCGGGTGGGGGAGGAGTTGCGCCATGTGTTGTCGGCGCTGTTTCTGCGCGGCGACTTTCGGGATCCGACCCTGCAAAACCTGAACGTCACCGTAACTGAAGTGCGGTTGAGCCCGGATTTACGCAATGCCACCGCTTTCGTGACGCCGCTAGGCGGTCATCAATTGGGTGATGCGGTGTCGGCACTTCGGCGAGCGGCGGCATTTTTGCGCGGGCAGGTCGCAAAAGAGATCAATCTGCGCTACGCCCCGGCCCTGAGTTTCGAAGCCGATGTCTCGTTTGAGGCGGCCAGCCGGATTGATCGGTTGCTGCACCTGCCCGAAGTGGCTCGGGATCTGGTGAACACGAAACCCTCCACCGAGTCGGCTGCAACCGAATCGGTTCCGCTTGAACCGGGAGGATCCACCGTTGGGGCGTAAAAAAGGCGGACGGCCCATTCATGGCTGGTTGGTCATTGACAAGCCGGCTGGGCCGACTTCGACTCAGGTGTTGGGACGAGTGCGGCGACTGATCGGGGCGGAAAAGGCCGGTCATGGCGGAACCCTTGATCCCATTGCCACGGGCGTTTTGCCCATTGCGTTGGGCGAAGCCACCAAAACCGTGGCCTATGCCATGGAAGGAACCAAGACCTATCGATTCCGGGCAAGATGGGGCGAAGAAAGAACAACTGACGATTGTGCTGGACAGGTGACAGCCGTTTCCGAGCACCGGCCCAGCGAATCTGACCTGTTGGCGGTGCTGTCGCGTTTCACCGGCGAGATCGAGCAAATTCCACCTCAATTTTCGGCCATCAAGGTTGACGGGGAACGGGCCTATGATTTGGCACGAGCCGGCGAGGTGATCGATCTGGAATCCCGCCGGGTGCGAATTGATCGGCTGTCGTTGGTGGAGCGCGCTGACGATGATCACGCCGAGTTTGAAGTCGTGTGTGGGAAAGGCACCTACATGCGCTCGCTGGCACGGGATCTGGCGCGGGCGGTCGGTACGGTTGGCCATGTCGACCAATTGCGTCGGCTGGCGGTTGGCCGCTTTACCCTGGAACGGGCGATTTCCCTGGACGAATTGGCGGCGCTGGGGCAAGGTGCCGACCTTGACGACCATCTGCTGCCGATCGAGACCGCGCTGGACGACATCCCGGCGCTGGCCCTGACGACGGCGGAAGCGCAGCGAATGCGGCAAGGTCAGCCGGTGGGGTTGCTCCGCCGTCAGGATCTCGGACGGCTCGAAGAGCTGGCCGCAGCCTGCGGCGACGGTGACGGGATCCTGTTGGCCACTGCCGAAGGTCGTCCAGTGGCCTTGGCCGTGCTTGACGGCGCGGAAGTCCGGCCAGTGCGCGTTCTTAACCTTTGACGGGAGATCCCGATGTCGATTACTGCCGAGCGCAAGACCGCGCTGATTGCCGAGTATGCTACGACCGCTGGTGACACGGGTTCGCCCGAAGTCCAAGTGGCGATTCTGAGCGAACGTATTCGCAATCTTACCGAGCATCTCCAAAGCCATGCCAAGGATTTCCACTCCCGGCGCGGCCTGTTGGTGATGGTCGGACAACGCCGCCGGTTGTTGGACTATCTGAAGCGCAAGGAAGTTGGCCGTTACGAACGGCTGATCCAGCGCCTCGGCCTCCGTCGCTAAGGGATTTTTGATCACCCTTGGCACGATATCCGATCCCTTCCTGTTTCGCCGGGATGAATCCTGGGGGCCGCCCTCCGGGAACGGTTGGGAGGTATCGGGTCGTTATGGCTTGTCTCACTCTATGATCTGAAGACTGCGGTCGACCGGGATGTCCCGGTCGACCTTTTTTGTTTTACGCGGGAACGACGACGACGGAAGAACCGCGGCCCGGAGTCACCCAATCCGGGGTGGCCGGGTGTCGGATGGAAGGAAGAATACAGATGTTCAAAGTATATCGTAAGGAAATCATCTGGGGCGACCGCAAGTTGACCCTCGAAACTGGTAAAATTGCGCGCCAAGCCGATGGCGCGGTCCTGGTTTCGTATGGCGAAACTGTTGTATTATGCACGGTTGTCGCCCAAAGAACGGCCCGTCCTGGGATTGATTTTTTTCCGTTAACTGTTAATTATCAAGAAAAGACCTTTGCTGCCGGCAAAATTCCCGGTGGTTTTTTCAAGCGCGAAGGGCGTCCGACCGAAAAAGAGACCCTGGTCAGCCGCTTGGTTGATCGGCCAATCCGCCCCTTGTTCGCCCCTGGTTTCCGCAATGAAACCCAGGTGATCTGCACGGTTCTAAGCCACGACCTGGAAAATGATCCCGATGTTGTGGCGATGGTCGGCACGTCTGCCGCCCTGACCCTTTCGGGCATTCCGTTTTTGGGTCCGGTGGGTGCCGCTCGGGTCGGATACAAGAACGGCGCCTTTATTCTGAACCCGACTCTGGCCGAAACTGAAAAGACCGATCTGGATCTGGTGGTCGCTGGCACCGTCGACGGCGTGCTGATGGTGGAATCCCAGGCCAATGAGTTGTCTGAGGAAACCATGTTGGAAGCGGTGATGTTTGGTCATCGGTCCTTCCAGCCGGTGATCCAAGCCATCATCGAACTAGCCGAGCAATGCGCGAAAGAGCCCTGGCCACTGCCCGCGCCAAGCTATGACCGAAGCGCCGTTAAGGCCCGGCTGCATGCCCTGGTGGGGGGCGATATCATCGCCGCTTACGCCGAAAAGGAAAAGCAGGCGCGTCACGACAAGCTTGACGCCGCGAAGGCCAAGGCCGTGGCTGCGGTCTCAGGCGAAGAGATCGCCCCCGAAGCCATCGGATCCTGCTTTAAAGAGTTGGAAAGCGATGTGTTGCGCGGTTCGGTGATCGCCACCGGCCTGCGGATCGACGGGCGCGACACCAAGACGGTGCGCCCCATCGTCGCAGAAGTGGGCGTATTGCCGCGTGCCCATGGCTCGGCCCTGTTCACCCGAGGCGAAACCCAGGCTTTGGTGGTGGCCACCCTGGGCACCAGCCAGGACGAGCAAGTGGTTGATGCGCTCGAAGGCGAGTACCGGGAGCATTTCATGCTCCACTACAACTTCCCTCCCTACTCTGTGGGCGAAGTGGGTCGGCTGGGCACTCCGGGCCGGCGTGAAGTTGGGCACGGCAAGTTGGCATGGCGGGCCCTGCGGCCTTTGCTGCCGACCAAAGAAAGCTTCCCCTACACCTTGCGCGTGGTCTCGGAAATCACCGAGTCGAACGGCTCCTCGTCCATGGCGACGGTCTGCGGAACGTCTTTGGCGTTGATGGATGCCGGCGTTCCAATGCCGCGTCCGGTCGCCGGCATTGCCATGGGCCTGATCAAGGAAGAGAACGGCTATGCCGTGCTCTCGGACATCCTCGGCGACGAGGATCATCTGGGGGACATGGATTTCAAGGTGGCCGGCACCGAAAAGGGTGTCACGTCGCTCCAGATGGATATCAAGATCACCTCGATCACCGAGGAGATCATGAAGATCGCGCTGGGGCAGGCCCGAGACGGTCGCTTGCATATTCTGGGGGAAATGGCCCAAGCGATTCATGGCGCTCGGGACGAGGTCAACCAGAACGCTCCACGCATCACCGTCATGTCGATTCCCAAAGAGAAGATCCGTGACGTGATCGGCTCGGGCGGCAAGGTCATTCGGGAAATTTGCGAGCAAACCGGCGCCAAAGTTGACATCGACGATGATGGTACCATCAAAGTGGCGGCGGTCGACAGCAAAGCTGCTCAAGCCGCCATCAACTGGATTCGAGGCATTGTCGCCGAGCCTGAATTGGGGATTGTCTATATTGGTAAGGTGGTGAAGGTGGTCGATTTTGGCGCCTTCGTCAACTTCCTGGGCAATCGCGATGGTCTTGTTCACATTTCCGAACTGTCGCAACAGCGGGTTGCCAAGGTTTCGGACGTGATCAAGGTCGGAGACGAAGTAAAGGTCAAGGTATTGGGCTTTGATGATCGCGGTAAAGTCAAGCTTTCGATGAAGCAGGTTGATCAGGCCACGGGTGAAGACCTGACTAAGAAAGCCTAAAATCAATCTATTCTGATGGATGAGTCTTAAAAAGGTGCCGGAGATGTTCCGGCGCCTTTTTTTATGGGGCAAAGGTCGGTGAAGACTTTAAGCAGACTCCACTCTACCCCCTCAAGCCGTCGCCGCCCAGCGTCTGAGGACGCTGCGGACGTGTCAACGTCCAAGGCCATTGGCATCAGGGCTCGCCGGTATCAAAAGGCCGACTAGCCCTTTGTGGGTGTGTGGGCAAAGCCCCCAAAAGCCCTATCTTAACCCAAAGCCAAAAAGTCACGGCAAAAAAGCGCGGAGACCCAATGATGAGACGATTTCCCTTTGGTGTAGTCGCAGCACTGTTCATGCTCCTAGCCCACGAAGGTTTAGCCACCGGGCAAGACCTGCAACCGCCGCCCCAGCCCGGCCTTCAATCGGCGGCCTTCGCGGGGGGGTGTTTCTGGTGCATGGTTCATCCCTTCGATAGCCTGCCCGGCGTCGCCCTAGTGACATCCGGTTATACCGGCGGCTCGGTGGCCAACCCGACCTACCAGCAGGTTTCATCCGGGGTTACCGGCCACGCCGAATCAGTTCGGGTCGATTATGATCCCAAAGTCATCAGCTACCAAAAATTGCTGGATGTCTATTGGCGCAATGTCGATCCTTTTGATAACGGTGGGCAATTCTGTGATCGCGGGCTTCAATACCGCACGGCCATTTTTTTTGAAACCGACGAGCAACGGCAGTTGGCGGAAACCTCCAGGCACGCCATGGAGCAGCGATTTTCTCGGCCCATCGCGACTGAAATCGTCGCCGCCGGGCCCTTTTACCGGGCCGAAGCTTATCACCAGAATTATTACCGGGAAAATCCACTCCATTATCAATTCTATCGTGGACGATGCGGGCGTGATAATCGGTTGCAAGAGGTATGGGGGGCCGAAGCCGGCGGACATAGCCTTCGGTGATCAAAGCAATCCTCCTTGATACGGACTCCATGACAAAAGAGGACTGAGACCATGACCAGACGGGATGTGTTTACCATGGCGGCGGCGGCTGTAGGGGCTTATGCTGGCTTGCGTGCGGCTCCTGCGGTCGCTTTCGAGGTTGAATACAGCGATGCCGAGTGGCAAAAGCGCCTGACTCCAGCGCAATATGCTGTTCTGCGCGGCCATGGCACCGAACGGGCCGGCAGTAGCCCGCTCAACCATGAAACCGCCAAAGGAACCTATACATGCGCGGCCTGTAATCTTCCTGTCTACAGTTCTGATACCAAATTTGACAGCGGCACCGGCTGGCCAAGTTTTTGGGCCCCCCTGCCCGGCGGCATCGAAACCAGCGAAGATCGTGGGTTTTTTATGGTCAGAACCGAAGTTCACTGTCACCGCTGCGGCAGTCATCTCGGGCATGTCTTTGATGATGGTCCGGCTCCGACTCATCAACGCTATTGCATGAATGGGATCGCCTTGAATTTTATCAAAGCCGGTACGGTTGGAGAGTAGTACCAACGGCCCTAGACAATAATCCGTGCCGTTGGTATCGGCGGCGACCGCCGCCGCGCGCCCCATGGCGCGAAGCCAAGGGCGCGGATGCGCCCGCCCGGCGTCTGAGGGCGCTGCGGACGTGTCAACGTCCAAGGCCATTGGTATAAGATCATCGAGCCATAACAGGCTATGCCAGGGACGCCATACCAGGGACACAGAACGGAATGGATGAGCTGTTGGCGGCACTCCAAGCCGCCCTGCCCTACGCTCGAGACGCCGCCTTGCGCCATGAACGCTTGGGCTTGGCCGAAGAAGCCGCCGCCGCTTGGGCCGTTTATCACCAGGCGCGTCGGGTCTTGCGGGCGATCCGTCCCGGTGCAGACGGCATGCGTGGGCTTGACCATGAGGACTGAGGTCGAAGAGACCGAAGAGGAGCGCGGGGGGCCGAGGGCTTTTTGTGAGCTTTGGGCCCCCTTGCTTCTCCCTGGGCCTCAACCCTGGAGCGACCAAAGGCCGAGGGCCCCTGGAAGCCATGATGATCCACAATAGGTTCCGCCATGAATGCATTTATACCATCGAAGCGGCCCGATACCGGCGGTGAGTCAGTGTCAGGGTTCGCCGGTATTCCCCGGACCGTCGGATTGGCCCTGGGTCTCGTCCTTTCGGTCGGCGGCTGCGCCGGTTCCTATGGCCCCGGTTATAGTGTGGTGCCAGCCGCCGGCCCGAGGATTCAAGTGGTGCCAGCCCAAGCAATGCCGGTCGCCCCTATCGCCAGCGAAGCGCCGGTCTCGCCTTTGTCCTCGTCGCCGGAACCTCTGTTCATTCCGGTGCCCGTTGCGCCGCCCCCGACACCAGCCCCACCCCCAGTCCCGATACCTGCACCTGGACCTGGACCTACGCCAGCGCCAACGTCTTTGCTCCCCAGTCCAAAAGCCCCCGTAAGCTCCCCGATGGCGATAACCGCCCCCACCCGTCCCGCCGCCCCGGCTCCAGCGCCCTCCCCCCCATCGCTCGTCCCTCGAGCTTACGCGCCCCCATCGGCGCCCCTGCCTCCCGGATCGGCACCGATTCAGCTCTATCGACCACCACCCGCCAGCCCATAGGCCAATACCTGGCGAAAGGATGCCAAAAGTCCTTTCAACACCAAGAGACTTGACAGTCTGGGGCTGCGGGTTTCCTCTTAGCCTCACGGAGGGCCGCCGGTCCCACTCTCGCAGTAAGGTCGATCACACCCGTGTCGAAAACTTTTTCCGCAGCGCCGCAGACCCGTCGTTCTCGACCTTTCCGTGCTTTGGAGCCGTTTGCACGGTTGCTGCTGTTGATGCCGCTGACCCTGTCCTTGGGTGGCTGCCTAAATTGGCCAGTCTTTTCCTGGGGATCAGGGCAACCTTCGAGAGAGACAACGGCAGCTCTAACGACCCCCGGAGTTGAGGACAGTTTACAGCGCTTGAAAGAAACATTCGAGCAGCTCCGCCCCAACCACCAGGAATTGCGCCCGGATGATCCCAACATTGCCCTATTCGGCGAAATCCTAGGTCGCATTGTGCAAGATCATGTCCGTGTGGTCGAGCCTTCGACTTTAATTGAAGGCGCGATCAAAGCTCTACATAAAGTTATTGATGGGAAAAGCGGCGAGACCAGCCCCCCCTTGAACGATCGCGGTCTGATGGAGGTGGCGATTACCGGGATGATGAGTGGGCTTGATCCCTACTCGTCTTATCTCAACCCGGAAAACTACCGTAACATGCAGGCTCAAACCCATGGCGAGTTTGGCGGTCTGGGGATTGAAATCACCCTCGACCCCAAAACCGGACTGATCCGGGTGGTAGCCCCTATCGATGGCACCCCGGCAGCCGAGGCCGGCTTGCGCTCTGGGGATCTGATCAGCGAGGTTGATGGCGTATCGATCAAGGGCTTAACCGTGGTTCAGGCCGTGTTCCGCATGCGAGGCCCCACCGGAACCTCGGTACGCCTGACCGTGCGCCGAGGCGAAACTGGGGTAACGCAGGTGATTTCGCTGGTCCGCAGAGTCGTCAAGCTGCATCCAGTGCAGTTCCGGGTAGAAAACAAGACCATAGGCTACGTCAAAATCACCACATTCAATGAACGGACCTCGACGGAATTGGAAGACGCCGTGGCCAAGATCAAGCAGACCACCGGGCATCAGTTGTCCGGCTTGGTGCTGGATCTGCGCAACGACCCCGGCGGCTTGCTTGATCAAGCGATTGCTGTCGCCGATGACTTCATCGCCAGCGGTGAGATTGTCTCGGTGCGCGGTCGCCGGTCGGCGGAAGGCCGGAGTTATGACGCTTCGGGGGATGGCTTGATTCCGGGCCTGCCGATGGTGGTGTTGATCAATGGCGGCTCGGCGTCGGCGTCGGAAATCGTCACCGCTGCCCTTCAGGACCACAAGCGGGCCTTGGTGTTCGGGACTCGGTCCTATGGCAAGGGATCGGTCCAAACTGTCAGCCCCCTGCCTGACTCTGGCGCCCTACGCCTGACCACCGCCCGCTACTATCGCCCCAACGGAACGCCGGTTGACTGCGTTGGCGTCTCGCCTGACCTGGAGATCAAAGCCCCGCCAACGCCAGGCCATCCAGAGGAGCCGCACCAGGATCCCGCCACCTGCGCCGACCTGTCGGTACCGCCGATCAAGCCGTCACTGTTGCGCATGGCCGATTATTGCCCGGATGGGCCTCAACCCCTGGCATCGGTGGACACAAAAGCCGCCGCGCCCGAAACGGCCTCAACCGGCGGGGAAACACCGACGCCGACGCCAGCCTCGCCCCCCACCACCGACGACAAGACCTCTGCCGGTTCCCCGCCCTCTGCACCGCCCCCACTCGGCAATACCGGGGCGGGAACCGGAGCCAAAGCGGAGCCTGACCTGCCCTTGCGTTGCGCGGTTTCGGCACTCCAGGCCCGACGGATACTCAATCACCCGTAAGCGTCAACAGCGACTCTGAAAGAGCCGAGGAGCCAATCATGCTTGATGTCGTCTTTGTCGCTATTATTATCGGGTTCTTTGCCGTTTGTTATGGTTTCGTGCGGTCCTGCGATCGCCTTTGACGGAGTTGACCCATGTTTTGGGATCTGCTGATCGGCGGCGTGGTCGCCGCATTTCTGCAAGGCTATCTGTTCTACGCCCTGATCCGGCCTGAAGATTTCTGACCCCCAGGGAGCCTCCCAGAGATGACGATTCAAGGCTTGGTTCAGTTCGTCCTGTTCTTGGCGCTGCTGGTTGCGGCGATGCCGGTGCTGGGCGGCTATATGGCGCGGGTGTTCGGGGGCGAATCGCTTCCGTTTCGCTCCTTGATGGGGCCGGTCGAGCGGTTCATTTATCGCTTGGCCGGAGTCAATCCGGGGCGGGAACAGCATTGGACCGCTTACGCCGGCTCCCTGTTGGCGTTCAACCTGCTGGGCGCCGTGGTGCTGTATGCCCTGGTCCGATTCCAAGGGCTGCTGCCGGTCAATCCGGGCGGTGTGTCCGGGGTCTCGCCAGCCTTGGCCTTCAACATCGCCACCAGCTTTGTCACCAATACCAACTGGCAAGCCTATAGCGGTGAACAGGCGTTGAGTCTGTTAAGCCAAATGATGGGACTGACGGTTCAAAATTTCCTGTCAGCGGCAACCGGCATCGCCCTGCTGCTGGCCCTGATCCGTGGCCTGACCCGTCGGAACAGCAAGACCATCGGTAATTTCTACGTGGATGTGGTCCGGGCAACGCTTTACGTGCTATTGCCGCTGTCGGTGGTCATGGCGTTATTCTTGGTCTGGCAAGGCGTACCGCAAACCTTCTCGTCGCCGGCGGTGGTCAATACACTGGAAGGGCCGATCCAGACTTTGCCCGAAGGGCCGGTCGCCTCTCAGCTCGCCATCAAGCAGCTTGGCAGCAATGGGGGCGGCTTTTACAACGCCAATGCTGCTCATCCCTTCGAAAATCCGACGCCGCTGGCGAATCTGATCCAAACTTGGTCAATTCTGGCCCTGGCTGCGGCCCTGACCTTCACCTTTGGCCGAATGGTCGGCGATCAGCGCCAAGGGTGGGCGCTGTTTTCGGTGATGGCGGTGCTGTTTTTGCTGGGACTTGGTGCCACATGGTGGTGCGAGAGCCAGCCCAACCCCTTGTTGGCAGGGCTGAATATCGATCAAAAGACATCGACGCTTCAGGCCGGCGGCAATATGGAAGGCAAAGAGGTTCGGTTCGGCATCGCCGCTTCGGCGCTGTGGGCCACCGCCACCACGGCAGCCTCGAACGGTTCGGTCAACGCCATGCATGACAGCTTCACCCCTCTGGGCGGGCTGGTGCTGATGATCAACATGAAGCTGGGTGAAATCGTCTTCGGCGGGGTCGGGGCCGGTCTCTATGGCATGCTGGTGTTTGTGATCATCACCGTGTTCATTGCCGGCCTGATGGTCGGTCGAACGCCCGAATATCTGGGCAAGAAGATCGAATCTCGGGAAATCAAGCTGGCGGTGCTGGCGCTGCTGGTGGTGCCGGTGGGCGTCCTGGGCTTTGGCGCGCTCAGTCTGGTCCTGCCCGCTGGTGCTGCCGCCATCAGCCAACCGGGGCCCCACGGCCTTTCGGAACTGCTTTACGCCTATGCGTCGGCGGTGGGGAACAACGGTTCGGCTTTTGGGGGTTTTGGTGCCGACTCCACCTACCAGGAGACCATGATCGGTCTGGTCATGATGATTGGCCGCTATCTAACCATGATCCCCTTGCTGGCCATTGCCGGTTCGCTTGCCGCCAAAAAGCTGGTGCCGCCCTCTGCCGGTACCCTGCCGACCCATGGCCCGCTGTTTATCTCCCTGGTGATGGGGGTGATCCTGATCGTTGGAGGATTGACCTTCTTCCCGGCGTTGGCGCTGGGGCCGGTGGTCGAACATCTGGCCATGATCCATGGCATAAGCTTCTGAACGGCCCCTGCCGGATTAGCCCCCGGCTCCCGGTCCTTTTCGAGTCCCGTCATGATCCATCGTCCCACCGAAGTCTCTCTGTTTGACCCCCAGATCGCCGGCCCAGCCGCCCTCGATGCCGTCCGCAAACTGAACCCGGCTGCGCTGATCCGCAACCCGGTGATGTTCGTGGTGGGCGTGGTCACGGTGGTTGCGGCTTTTCTGTTCGTCCGTGATCTGGTCATCGGCAGTCCCGATACCAGTCTGGTCGGGCAATTGACCGCCTGGTTGGTCTTTACCCTGCTGTTCGCCAATTTCGCCGAAGCTGTGGCCGAGGGCCGGGGCAAAGCGCAAGCGGATTCTCTGCGCAAGACCAAAACCGAAACCGAAGCCTATCGGATCGACAGCATCACCGCCAAAACTGGCGAACAGGTTCCTGCCGATGCGTTGCGGGTCGGGGATTTCGTGGTGGTGGAAGCCGGTGGAATCATTCCCGGCGATGGCGACGTGGTGGCGGGGATTGCGACCGTCGATGAATCGGCCATCACTGGGGAGTCAGCTCCGGTGATCCGAGAAAGCGGCGGCGATCGCTCGGCGGTGACAGGCGGCACTCGAGTGGTTTCGGATCGTATTGTGGTTCAAATTGCCGCTAACCCCGGCGAATCCTTCCTGGATCGCATGATTGGATTGGTGGAAGGCGCCAAACGTCAAAAAACTCCCAGCGAAATTGCCTTGACCATCCTGCTGGTCGGCATGACCATTATCTTCCTGATCGTGGTTGTGACGCTGGAAGCCTTTGCGAGTTGGTCCGGCACCATGGTTCCCGTGGTGTTTTTGGTGGCGTTGCTGGTGACACTGATTCCCACCACCATTGGCGGCCTGTTGTCAGCCATCGGCATCGCCGGCATGGACCGACTGGTTAAGGTGAATGTGGTCGCCAAGTCCGGGCGCGCGGTGGAAGCGGCAGGCGACATTGACGTGCTACTGTTGGATAAGACCGGCACCATCACCCTGGGAAACCGCATGGCATCGGAGTTTCTGCCGGTGCCGGGGGTCAGTGAGCGGGATTTGGCGGAGGCGGCGTTGCTCTCGTCGCTGTCCGACGATACCCCCGAGGGTAAGTCCATCGTGTCCCTGGCCCGCGAACGCTATGGCCTCCAGAGCGTGGAGGAGGAGGCGATTGCGGGCCGCCGGGGAACACTCCGGTTCATTCCCTTTACCGCCCAAACCCGGATGAGTGGCGTCAATCTGCCCGGCCACGAAATCCGCAAGGGCGCCCCGGATACCCTCATTGCCTATCTGGCCAAAAAGAACGACGGCCAGGTGCCCTACGCGGTTGAACTGGCGCTGGCGGTAGAACGGGTCGCCAAGGTTGGCGGAACCCCACTGGTGGTGGCCAAGGATGACCGGACTCTGGGGGTCATTTTCCTCAAGGACATCATCAAGCCCGGCATTTACGAGCGGTTCCAGGTGCTTCGGCGCATGGGCATCCGCACTGTGATGATCACCGGCGACAATCCACTGACCGCTGCCGCCATCGCCGCCGAAGCCGGGGTTGACGATTTTCTGGCCGAAGCCACCCCCGAGCGTAAGCTGGAGTTAATCCGCAGCGAACAGGCCAAGGGACGGTTGGTGGCCATGTGCGGCGATGGCTCCAACGATGCCCCGGCATTAGCCCAAGCCGATGTCGGCGTGGCCATGAACACCGGCACCATGGCGGCTCGCGAGGCCGGCAATATGGTGGACCTGGAGAGCGATCCGACCAAGTTGATTGAAATCGTGATGATCGGCAAACAATTGCTGATGAGTCGCGGGGCCTTGACAACCTTTTCTATCGCCAACGATGTCGCCAAGTATTTCGCAATCATTCCAGCCCTGTTTCTGGCAACCTATCCCGAATTGGGCACCTTGAATGTCATGGGATTAGGCAGCCCGGCTAGCGCGATTCTGTCGGCCACGATCTTTAATGCTCTGGTGATTGTCGCCCTGATTCCGCTGGCGTTAAAAGGGGTCACCTACCGACCCGTCGATGCCGCCACCCAGTTACGGCGGAATCTGTTGATTTATGGGGCTGGAGGCCTGCTGGTGCCGTTCGTGGGCATCAAACTGATCGACATGGCTATCAATGCCCTCGGTTTGGTCTAAGCCGATGGAGCCGTTTGGAGACCGTCCATGCTGAGCGAATTCAAGCCCGCCCTGCGTTTGTTGCTGGTGATGGCGGTGCTGACCGGCCTGATCTACCCCTTAGCCATCACAGGCCTTGCTCGCCTATGGTTCCCATTTCAGGCACAAGGCAGCCTGATTGAGAACGACAAAGGCCAAGTGATCGGCTCGGCTCTGGTGGGGCAACGATTCCAAAAACCGGGTTACTTCCAGTCCCGCCCCTCGATGGCCGGGGAGGGCTATGATGCCACCCAATCGGGGGCAAGCAACCTGTCGCCCACCAGCAAACACCTGATCGCCGACATCACCGCCCGAGCCGAGGCCCAGCGCGCCGAAGCCGGCCCTAACCCACCGCCGGTTCCAATCGATCTGGTCACGGCATCGGCCAGCGGGCTTGACCCGGATCTATCCCCGGCAGCCGTCCTGTATCAGATTCCTCGGGTGGCACGAGTGCGCGGGATTGGTGAAGAAAAAGTCCGGGCTTTGGTCGATCTGCTGGTGGAAAAACGCAGTTACGGTGTGTTGGGCGAGCCTCGGGTCAATCTGCTCAAGCTCAATCTGGCCTTGGACGAAATGACTCGGACAGAGTGATGATGGCAAGCCTTAACCATGACTCGTCGTCGATCCTTTAATTTTCGCAGGATTCCACCTTGCCCCCGCAAAGAGGCATGGCTTCTTTGACCTCGTTGCGGGTATGGGCGGAGCCCGTCGACACCGAGAAGGATCGCAAGGTCTTTCTGGATGGTGTGCGAGGGTGGGCAGCCTTAATGGTGGTGTTCTATCATGTTTTGCACTGCTTTCCGGTTGCAGCACTCCAACCAGATCAAAGTCGTTGGCTGCATTTCATCAGTGATGGGCCGTTAGCGGTCTATATTTTCTTTGTCTTATCGGGATTTGCACTCTCCACCGCTTTTTTTGAAACTGGGAATCGACGAGTGGTGGTAGCGGCGGCCTTGCGTCGTTATCCTCGCTTAACCATCCCGGTTTTTGCGTCGTGTCTGATCGCCTTCACACTTCTGAGTACTGGGTTGATGTTTAACCAACCGGCGGGATTGGCCGCTGGAAGCGGCGATTGGCTCTCGATTCATTATGCCTTCACACCTCAGATCAGCGACCTTCTGAGCTATTCGTTGGCTATTGTATATTGGGATGGTGACGCACCCATCAGTTATAATGCCGTCTTATGGACCATGCCGCTAGAGATGTTTGGCTCGTTATTGGTCTTTGCTATTCTTTACCTCTTCGGTTTGGCCACGGTTCGTCTGATCGTTTATGCTGTCACTCTGGCGGTTTTGGTAGCCGATAATAGCCATTTGGTTACCTTTATTCTGGGAATGATGCTGGCCGATGCCTATCGTTTCGCTTGGCTTCAGCGGATTCGCCATGCGGGGAGTGGTCTTTGGATCGGTATGGGCTTTGCCGGTGCCGGCTTCCTGCTCGCGACCGGCAGCGCGGGCCTGATCACCGCCCCCTACGCCATGTCTCTGGTCGCCGCCTGTTTCGTCCTCGCTGTGGTCAGCAGTCGCCGCTTGGCAGGGCTTTTTGAGAGCCCGATGTCCCGGTTTCTGGGGCGGATTTCCTTTCCGCTGTATCTGATTCATCTGGTGTTTTTGTGCTCGGCCTCATCCTGGGCCTATCTAACCCTTGCGGGCTGGGGATTCGCAGCCACCCCCTGCGCCGCACTGACCCAAATTTTCACGATCATCGGGGCGCTGGTGGCCGCGACTCTTTTCGAGCCGATTGAGCGGTTCTCTGTGTCTGCATCCCGCATGTTTGCCCAGGCCGTCATGGCGCGCTGGCCCGAGAGCGGCCTCCGATCCCGTTAGGAAGCCCCCTCCCCGTCTTTACCACCGCCAGCCTGAGGCAAGTCCAACATCGGTCTGGGATCAAGCATCCCAGCCGCCCGCAGATCGGCCACTCCCGGCAAGTCCCGTAACGAATTAAGACCAAAATGGTCAAGAAAATGGTCGGTCGTGATCCAGGTTAAGGGCCGACCTGGTACTTCGCGACGGCGACCGGGCTTGATCCAATTTTGTTCCATCAAGAGATCGAGCGTACCTTTACTAGTGGCAACGCCACGAATGCCTTCAATCTCACCTCGACTGACCGGCTGATGATAGGCAATAATAGCCAGAGTTTCGATCGCGGCACGGGACAATTTTCGGGAGACCTCCTCCCGTGGCCGTAGACGAGGAGCCAGATCCGGCGCCGTGCGAAACGCCCATCGCTTTCCGACCCGAACCAGCACGACCCCACGCCCGGCGTAACGATCCGCCAATTCGACCAGCAAAGCCCGCACATCGGCCCCTTGGCCCAGCCGGGCGCCCAATGTCGCCTCGTCTAACGGTTCAGCCGACGCAAACAGCAAGGCCTCCAGTAAACGCAAGTGCTGTGCGCGCTCTGCGTGAACTTCGGTCGTTCCATGGTCAATCATGCACTCATACCGGCGGGCCTGAAGAAGACTATGTCAAGAAGACCGAGCCCCGTGGGGGCTCGAATAAAGGAACAAGAAAGCCATCCTGGAAGCAGAGGTGGGCACTCTCCAGGACAAAAACTCAACCGAAGGCTACGCGGCCCCCTCACAGTCAGAAGGCGCCGCCCCTTCCCGAGGCGCCGCCCGACGAAGCCAGATCGGAGCAAACGCGCCGTCCTGGCGCAACTCCACCTGACCGGCCTTGACCAACTCCAGGGTTGCGGCAAAGGTCGCCGCCAGCGCCGAACGTCCCCGCAACAGATTATCAGAACGATCCGGTAAAAAGCTCGACAGCGTCACCCAATCAGGCAAGGATCCCAGTATATGAGATAACCGTGACAGCGCATCTTCCAGAGAATAAAGGTCCAAGGGTTGAATAGTCAGGGTCGACGTTTCTTCACGGCGTTTATGCTCACCATACGCCTTGAGCACGTCATAAAATGTGACGTCAAAGACGGTGGTTTGCTCGGCCTCCAGCCCTTCGGGCGCGCCCCGTGCGAACACATCGCGGCCAAGCTGCGGCAGAGCCAACAACCGAGCCCCGGCTTCGCGCATCGCTTCCAGCCGTTGAAGCTGGAAGGCCAGGGCCGAGGCCAACTCGGCTCCCCCCGGTTCGTCTCCAACGTCCTCCGGTTCGGGCAACAACAAGCGCGACTTCAGGTAGGCCAGCCACGCCGCCATCACCAGATAATCCGCCGCCAACTCGATACGCACCCGGCGCGCCGCCGCCACAAAGTCCAAATACTGGTTGGCCAGTTGTAAAATCGAGATGTGCGTGAGGTCGACCTTTTGATCCCGCGCCAAAGTCAACAACAGGTCAATCGGCCCCTCAAAGCCATCAAGAGCCAGCAAAAGCTGCTCGGATACTACCGGCCCCGGAGGCCGCACATCCTCAGCAAAGGTCGAACCGGCGGTCATAGATCGAGCCTTGGTGGTGACTCATTAAAGCGACCCTCAGACGCCGGGCGGGTGCGTCCGCACCCTTGGCTTCGCGTCCACGAGGACGCGGGGCCGCCGTCGCGGCCCGATACCGGCGGTGTGTCAATGTCAGGACTCGCCGGTATCACATTAAAGCGGCCCTCAGACGCCGGGCGGGCGCGTCCGCGCCCCCCTAGAGTCATACCATCGAGCCTTGATGGTGACTCATCAAGGCTGCCCTCAGACGCCGGGCGGGCGCATCCGCGCCCTTGGCTTCGCGCGCATGGGCGCGCGGGGCCGCCGTCGCGGCCCGATACC
>CAIXKV010000231.1 GCA_903920145.1 uncultured Rhodospirillales bacterium | reverse complement strand
GCTATAACGATGACACACTGCCGGTATCGGGCCGCGACGGCGGCCCCGCGTCCTCGTGGACGCGAAGCCAAGGGCGCGGATGCGCCCGCCCGGCGTCTGAGGGCAGCCTTGATGAGTCACCATCAAGGCTCGATGGTATCATTGTCGTGGCTCGCCAGCCTAAAGCAGCGGATGATTTCCATCGGCGCTACCAAGACCGTGGCGATTACGTCACCGGCACGGCATAATCGCTCCTGCGCCGGTGTTCATGGGGTGCCAGCCGGTCGCCGTTCCAATGCGGCAGCACGGTGGCACCGGTTCGAGGAGCGTTCCATCCACATGTCGCGTCTACTTGGTCTTGCCGCCGCCGTCTCGGTTGCCGTAGCCACCCTTTGCTTCCCGTCACCGCCCGCGTGGGCCGAGGGGGCGCCGGCCGGTTCGGCCCTACCCGCTGCCGGCCCTCCGTCGGATGTCCCGGCGGCTGAGGCGCCACCTCCCGCCGCACCGCCTGACATCCCGGCCTCTGTGGCGGCACCGGCTGGTACCGAAGCCACCGCACCACCGCCGGAAGCCACGACGGAACCCCCGCCCCCCGAAGCCCCGCCCGGATTCCGAGTCACGGCTGTCGAAGTCGCGGCGGAACGCGACCATCCCGAAGCCTGCTTCACCTTCGGCGACCGGCTGGATAAGGCTCAGGGCGCCGGATACGCCCATTTCGTCCAAATCACCCCGACGCCCGCACCTCCGGATTTCTCGGTGGTGGCTCGGGACTCAACTCTTTGTGTCGAAGGCTTGGCGCACGGCGCCGCCTATCAAATCACCCTCCGCGCGGGACTGCCTGGAGCCGGCGGCAAGCAGCTTGAGACCGCCGAACTTCACGACATCACGGTGCCCAATCGTGCGCCCAGCCTCGCCTTCCGGGGAGCCGGCTATATCTTGCCGCGAATCGGCCCCGACGGCCTGCCTCTCCGCACGATCAATGTCGAGCACGCCCATCTGCGGGTTCTCCGCATCACCGATCGCAACCTTGTCGAAAAAATCTATGCCGGCAAGATCAGTCAAACCCTAAGCGATTGGGACATCGGCGAGACCGTTGAAAAAGCGGGCACGTCGGTGTGGCAAGGCCAACTCTCGATCACCGGCCCCCGCAATACCCCCGTGATCACGCCGTTCCCCATCGAAGCCGTGCTGGGCGGGCTGGAACCCGGCGTTTATCTGGCCATCGCCGAACCCGATGCCGCCCCACCCGCCGCTGACGCGACCACCGCCACGGTTGCCACCCTCCCCGCCGCTCAAGGCGACAGCGACGCCAAAAACGGCGCAGACGCGAAAGCCGGAACCGAGGCTGGGGCTGGGGCCGAAACCAAGACCAAGACCAACAGCACCGCCAAAGCGGCCATCGCGCTACCATCCACCTCTCGGGCCAACAAGGCCAGCCAATGGTTTGTGGTTTCCGACTTGGGGCTGACCAGCTTTGTCGGTGACGATGGTTTGATGGTGTTTGCGCGCTCCCTGACCAGCGCCCAGCCGGTTGCTGGCGTAGAACTGCATTTGCTGGCCCGCAACGGCAAGGTTCTCGCCGGTCGGGTGACTGGGAATGACGGTATCGCCCGTTTTGAAGCCGATATCGCGCGGAAAAGCGGTGATGACACGGCACAAGCCCTGTTCGCCTACGGAGCCAGCGGCGATTTCAGCTTCCTGGACTTGGCCGCACCAGGCTTCGACCTGACCGATCGCGGAGCCGGCGGACGCGCCACACCGGGACCGCTGGATGCTTACCTGTACACCGAACGCACCCTTTACCGACCGGGCGAGATGGTTGCGGTGACGGCGCTATTGCGAACAGCGGATGTGGTCGCGGTTCCGGGACGAACCTTGATTCTGAAACTGTGGCGCCCTGACGGCTTTGAAGCCGAACGGCGGATTGTGGATGATGCCGGAGCCGGAGCCGGAGCCGCCACCTTCACCCTGCCCGACACCGCCATACATGGAGTCTGGAGTCTCACGGCGCACCTGGATGCCGACGCGCCGGCCATCGGGCGAGCCGAATTCACGGTCCATAATTTCCTGCGCCCACGCATTGACCTGACCCTGACCGCCAATCGCCCAACCCTGGGAACCGCTGCGGCCCCAGCCGCGACTCCGACTCCGGCCACAGCGACGACAACCACAGCGGGAGCGGGACCGGCAACCACCCCGCCAACCCCTCTTGCGGCTCCTCCCACCACCATCACCATTGATGGTCACTATCTGTTCGGTACAGCGGCCTCGGGACTCCCCGGAGAATTGTCGTTGCTCTTGCGCCCGGCTGAAGCCCCGTTTCCGGGGCACGACGGGTTCCGCTTCGGTCTTGCCCAGGAAACATTTGTTCCGGTGCGAACCGAACTTCCCGGCTTCACCACCAACCGAGCCGGCAAGGCCGTGGTGGACGTACCAGCCACCGCACCTCCCGACTCCAGCCACCCCCTGGAAGCCGTGATCCGTGGGACCATCTTTGACATCGGGGGCCGCCCAGTGACACGGGAATTGGTGCTTCCGGTTCAGCACCAGCCCTTCGCCATCGGCCTGAAGCCACGCTTTGAGAATGACGCGGTCCCGGAAGGCGCCACCGCCGGTGTCGACGTGATCGCGGTGGGAGCCGATGGCACTCCCATCGACATGCCGGGCTTGTCTTACGAGCTTTACGAAGAAGATTACGATTACCGCTGGTTCGAAGCCAACGGCCACTGGGACTATGAAACTGTGGTCCGCGACCACCGGGTGACCGGCGGGTCGCTGGCGGTGGCGGCGTCGGCGCCATCGGTCATCGAGGAGCCGGTGACCACCGGGCGCTACCGGCTGGAAGTGTTCGACCCCAAAAGCGGGGTCGCCTCCAGCGTGCGCTTTTCTGCCGGATGGTGGGTGACGCCAGCCGCCGGCGATCGCCCGGACAAGGTCGAAGTCTCGGTGATGCTGCCGCGCTATCACGGCGGCGACGTGGCGCGGGTCTATATCCGCCCGCCCTATGACAGCCAAGTTCTGATCGCCGTTGCCGATCGCACCGTCCGCAAGACCTTCACCCAGCGAATCGACGCCAAAGGGGCCTTCCTCGACATCCCGGTGGATGCCGCCTGGACCGCTGGCGTAACCATTATCGCCACGGCCTATGGCGCCGTGGACGCGGCCAAAACGGCACCGCCACCCCGTGCCATCGGAGTTGGCTGGCTGGCCGTGGACCCTGCGCCTCACACCCTGGCGGTGAAACTTGATGCGGCGGCGGATAGCGAACCCGGCCAAGCCCTGACGGTCGGCGTGACGATTCGAGACGCCACCGATGCTCCACTGCCCGCCAGCGACGCCGCCTATCTGACGCTCGCCGCCGTGGACGAGTCGGTGTTGCACCTGTCCGACCAGACGACACCGGACCCGGTGGCGTATTATCTGGGACAACGGCGCCTGGGCGTTGAGCTGCGGGACGTTTACGGCCGGTTGCTGGAGCCCGTGAGTGCCGACAAAACGACCGCCCGCGTGGGGCCACCTGACAAACGGCGCCCGCGTTCAGGTCCAGGGTTGCCGGATCGTGATGGCTCGGTAGCATCGCTCTTTTCTGGCATCGTTCACGTCGGCGCCGATGGCACCGCCAAGATTCCATTCATCGCCCCTGCCTTCGACGGACGGTTGCGGTTGATAGCGGTGGCCTGGACCGGGACACGGGTGGGGCACAGCGAAACAACGGTGACGGTACGAGATCGAGTCGCCGTTGAGCTGACATCGCCCCGCTTCCTGGCTCCCGGCGATCACGCTGGCATCGGCCTGACCCTGGCCAACCAAACCGGGACTGCCGGTGACTATCAGGTCACGCTCACCACTGACGGGGCCCTAACCCTGGCGGACGCCCCTCCCGCCACCGTCGCCTTGAAACGGGGCCGACAGGCAACCCTCACCCGTCAACTGGTGGCCGATCATCCCGGCGCCGGAACCCTGAAACTCGAAATCAGCGGGCCTGATGGCTTTCATTTGGTCCGCTCCCGCGCCTTGACGGTTCGCTCGCCAGACCCAGTGATTTGGCGCCATCGGACCAGCCCTTTGCCCGCAGGCGAGGCCGTAGCCCTGCCCGCCGACCTCTGGGACGGGCTCCGGCCCGATTCGGTGACGGCGGCGCTGGCCATCGGAGTCAAACCGGACCTCGATCGGGCTGGCCTTGCCATGATCACCGACCAACCCCTGCCCGACGACATCGGCGCCCTCGCCGCCAGCATTGGCCGTCTCTTGGCCAGCGAAGACGTAACGGTGGCGTTGAGCCTCGATCAGGCGGCTACGCTTCACGAACGAATCCAGCGATCCCTTGACCGGCTGGCGGCCCTGCAACGGGCCGATGGCGGTTTTGGCCGCTGGTCTTCTGCCGATGATGCCGATCCTTGGTTGACGGCCTTCGTGGTGGACATGCTGGGGCGCGCTCATGACGCTGGCTACCGCCTCCCCGAGACCACCACCCGGAGCGGACTCGACTGGCTCAAGCGGCTGCTGAACAATGGCTGGTTTGAAGAACGGGAATTGCCCGCCAGGGCTTACGCCTTGTTGGTGCTGGCCCGGAACAAACTGATCGACGCGGGCACGGCGGACTATTTCCAGCAAACCTACGGTGCCAAGCTCCAGACCGAACTGGCGCGGGCCCAACTGGGCGCGGCTCAGGCCGCCCTAGGAAACAGCCGAGCCGCCACCACCGCTTTCAACCAAGCCTTTGACCGCACCGTCGAACGCACGGCGGATGCTGCCAATGACTTCGGCGATTATGGTTCGGCCCTGCGGGATGGTGCCGGAGTCGCAGCCCTGGCTGCCGAAAGCGGTGCCGTCAATCGAGACCGGCTCTCGACCCTGGCGGATCGTCTCGCCAACCGAATCCCCCCCGCCGCCCCCCGCCTCAGCACACAGGAACAAACTTGGCTGGCGCTGGCCGGACGGGCACTCTCGACCAGCCTGGCCGCAACCACCCCGGCCAAGCTCACCCTTCAGGACAAGGCGGTTGACCTGACCGGCACTCGCTATCAACGGCTGGATCCGGCCACGCCGCCCGCCGTTAAGAACACCGGAACCGGACCTCTGGTCACAACCGCCAATGTCGTTGGTTTGCCCGCCGAGCCGCCGCCCGCCGCCGACCAGGGCTTTGCCCTGACCCGAACCATCTTCGACATGACCGGCAAGCCGATCAAACCCGAAGCCATCCGCCTGAATGATCTACTGGTGGTGATTTTGGAAGGCCACGGCACAGACACCCAGCGGCGGCAGGTGGTCGTCACCGATCCCCTGCCGGCGGGGCTGGACATTGAAAATGTCCGGCTGGCCGACAGCGCCCAACTTGGTGATCTGTCGTGGTTGGGTGAGTTGAGCCCGGCCCGCCACGTCGACTATAGCCAGGATCGCTTCACCGCTGTCCTGGACCTGGACGAAGCCCACCCTGGCTTCCGGGTGGTCTATCTGGCACGGGCCGTGGTTCCTGGAGACTTTGCCCAGCCCGGCGCCACCGTCGAAGCGGCTAACGCTCCGTCTCAGTTCGCCCGGATTGAAGCGGGACGGCTGCATATTCGCGGGGAGAAGGAATAGGGGTACGAAAAGCTCTTAAATAGAACTCTTTGCGGGCTCTGCCCACACCCGCAAAGGGCCAGTCGGCCCTTTGAACCCGTGGCATTTTCCCCCAATGCCTTAAGGTCAAGGAGGCTTGGTCTCCTTGCGGGTGCAAAGCGGAGCCCTGCGACGTAATGTTGATACATCAGGGCCATCCTCAGACGCCGAGTGGGCGCGTCCGCGCATCGATCCATCGAACCCTCGAAACGCTGCTGGATGCCATTCTACCGCCGCGCTGCCTGTCATGCCGGGAAAGCGTTGATCGGCAGGGCACTCTTTGCCCTGCCTGCTGGCGCTCCCTGACCTTCATCGGCCCGCCGGTGTGTGAGCGTTGCGGCCTGCCTTTCGAAGTGGCGGCCCTGACCGGAAGCCTCTGCGGTGTCTGCGTCGGAACGCCACCACCCTACCGTCACGCCCGAGCCGCGATGGTCTATGACGAAGCCAGTCGACGGCTGGTGCTGGGGCTGAAATACGGCGACCAAACCTATGCCGCCTCGTCTTATGGCGCGTGGCTGGTCCGATGCGGAGCCGCATTGCTGGCCGACGCCGACCTCTTGGTCCCGGTTCCGCTCCATCCCTGGCGCCTGTTCCGGCGGCGCTATAACCAAGCGGCACTGCTGGCCCAAGCCACCCACCGATTAAGCGGCGTGCCTCACCTGCCCGACCTGCTGATGCGGCGACGCGCTACCCCCACTCAGGGCGGATTGGGGGTCTCCGGTCGGCGCCGGAATGTGCTGGGAGCCTTCCAGGTTCGGCCACGACTGCAAAAACGGGTCCGAAATGCCCGCGTCGTGCTGATCGACGACGTCATGACCACCGGAGCCACAGTCGCCGAATGCGCCAAGGTGTTGATGCGAGCCGGCGCTGGGAGAGTCGACGTCTTGACGCTGGCGCGCGCGATCCGAGATCGTTAACGTCCGACGGCTGCGGGCATCCCCCCCTTGACCGCCGAAAACAGGGTGCCAAAGACACGAATACGGAGTCATCAATGGCCGAAGTCGTCATCTATTCCAGCGAATTCTGCGGCTACTGCATGCGCGCCAAAAAGCTGCTGACCAGCAAGGGCGTATCCTATCAGGATATTGACCTTGGAGCCCAGCCGGCCCGGCGTGCCGAGATGATCGAGCGGGCCGGTGGGCGAACCACGGTCCCCCAAATTTTTATTGACGGTCGCCACATCGGCGGCTGCGATGACCTCCACGCCCTGGACCGGAGTGGCCAGCTCGACCCGCTGTTGGCCGGAGTGGCGCTATGACCACAGTGGTAACAGCCTGTATTCAGGTCAACGCTGGCCCCGAGATCGGCCCCAACTTGGCCGCAACAGCCGAACAGATCCGCCGCGCCCGCGATGCCGGGGCCGAATTCATGACGCTGCCGGAAAATGTCAGCCTGATGATTCAAGGGCGGGCGCGGTTGCTGGCCCGAATCGGCTCGGAAGCCACCCATCCGGCCTTGCCGATGTTTCGGGATCTGGCCCGCGAAACCGGAGCCTGGTTGCTGGTAGGCTCCTTGGGGATTGTCCTGGATGACGGTCGGGTGGCCAACCGCAGCTTTCTGATCGATGCCGAAGGCCGCATCGTGGCCCGATATGATAAAATCCATATGTTCGACGTGGACCTTCCCGGCGGCGAAAGCTACCGGGAGTCTGCCACCTTCCGCCCCGGCGAACATGCCGTGACGGCGGCCACGCCCTGGGGCCGGTTGGGCATGACCGTTTGCTATGACCTGCGCTTTGCCGCGTTATTCCGCACCCTGGCCCAAGCCGGTGCCGAAATCATTACGGTTCCGGCGGCCTTCACCGTGCCCACGGGCCGGGCTCATTGGCATGTGCTGCTGCGGGCGCGTGCCATCGAGACCGGGTGCTTTATTGTGGCGCCCGCCCAATGCGGCAACCACGACGAAGGCCGCCGTACCTATGGTCACGCGCTGATCATCGGCCCATGGGGAGAGGTGCTGGCCGAAGCCGGGGAAGAGCCTGGATTCATCACGGCGACCTTGGACCTAGACCGGGTGGCCGAGTGTCGGAGCATGATTCCGTCATTGAAACACGACCGACCCTTCACCCTTTCTTGACCGGCAGGCCGCGTTATACCAATGGCCTTGGACGTTGACACGTCCGTGGCCCCCTCAGACGCCGGGCGGGCGCATCCGCGCCCTTGGCTTCGCGTCCACGAGGACGCGGGGCCGCCGTCGCGGCCCGGCGCCTGGGACAGTCTTGATGTCCCAACATCAAGGCCCGCCGGTATTACCGACAATACGCCTCCGGACTCACGATCGAACGAATCTGAACCTCGGTTCCCGCCGGGGCGACATATTCCTGAACACCACGGTGGTTATGGGTCCGGGGCTCCCAATTGTAGGTGTAACCCAACCGAGTCCACGGATAGCCGGTGTCATTCAGGCTGGCATCAAGCTTGTATGACGAGACCATGTTGTTCGAAAACCACTGAACATAGGCTTCCGGCCCCTTGATCACATTGTCACACTGAGTCGCGGTCGGGTCCGGATTGGCACAGGGACGGAACACGCCCTTGCCGGTTGGGCCGGTCTGCTCCTCAGCGACGATGGTGAACAGCACAAATTTCCGAGCGGCGTCGGCGCTGGTCGCTGGCTTCAAGCCCAACAGCTTATGCAAAGCCGGGATAACGTCGCGGTGCAGATGGTGTTGATGATAGGCCTGACAAAAGCTTTGCACTTCCGGTTCCACCGAGAACCACAAGTCACGGCTCAAGGTCACCGTCTGACCTTCTTTACCGTCGGCCCACCCCGTGTAGGTGGTGAAATTGACGGCCTGAACCGGATAGCCCAGGGGCTTCAAGGGCAAAACCGCTTCCTTGCGGAACACGGATGTTTCGAGAATCGACAGATCATAAGCCCGCATGTCACGAGAGCATTCGGCCCCTCCCGCTCCACAGGGAATAGGCAGAGCCTCACAAGAACGATCGTCATGATGGTTGCCATCATGGGCGTAGCCGACACCGGATATCATCATGGCCGCGAAGAAGGCCACCGTTGCTCCGTATCTTGACTGCATCAGAAACCTGCCTGTGATAAAATATGAGAGAATGGACCGCCAAACCCGGCCAATATCCATTGAATTACCACTATAAGGCGCTTATTTTCTGGTGTCGACATTATGATCTCGGACATTTTGTCGCTGGAATCCTCCTTTCTCAAGAATACTGGGGTATGATCGCAATACCAAGACCATCAAAAGCCTGAGCTTAAAAATAATCATAATCATTAAAAGTAAAAAGACGATCGCCAACATCACCGATCCTTCTCGAGTCGCCTCGTTCGGCGGCTTATCAGTGAACAATTCATGACCGCCAGAAGTCCTTTTGGCGGCACCTCTCATCCAAAAATCGAGGAAACCGATGAGAGCCCGAGAAACCGCCAGGACAAGGCCCGGCCATGGGATACGGTCTGTCCCAGGGCGTCGGAATTCGGTTTATTTCGGGAACTTTTCGGCAGATGATCGGCTCTGTGATAGCCGACACAGTGCGCCACGGCGATCCAGGTTACACCCGTCTCCAGAAGGCGGCGGGGGAAGAAAAAGACCCAACGCCAGGCGTCAACCGGAAACCGGATGGAGAGAGGCGACATGAGCGCGTTGAATACCGGATGGGACCGAGCCGTCCAACCGCAACCCATCATCGAAGATCGCTTCCAGGAAATCAGCCGCCTACAAAATCGCCTTGACGAAGCCGAAGCCGAAATGGCCGCCCTGGCAGCTCTGGCCCGCAAACGGGGATTTGATTTCTTACGCATGGAAGGCCGATCCCTCCTTGATGAGATGGGATCACTGGTTACACAGTTGCGCCACTTGATCCTCGAAGACGCCCCCGACAACCGCCCCCGCCGTCCCACACCCCCCGCTCTGCCAAGCCGGGCCGCCACAGCGGTCTATACCGAACGGTTAGCCGCACCTCGGTTGCTGCACAACTAATACGGGTGCGTTATAACAAGGGCACACCGCCGGCCCTCGAGCCGCGACGGTGGTGCTCCGCGCCCAGGCGCACGAAGGCAAGGACGCAAAGGCGCCTGTCCGGCGTCTGGGTAGTCTTTGGGCGGCCTTGATACCGGCGAGCCCTGATACTGACACATCGCCGGTCCTCGGGCCG
>CAIXKV010000230.1 GCA_903920145.1 uncultured Rhodospirillales bacterium | reverse complement strand
CTTGATGTTGACTCATCAAGGCTGCCCTCAAACGCCGGGCGGGCGCATCCGCGCCCTTGGCTTCGCGTCCACGAGGACGCGGGGCCGCCGTCGCGGCCCGATACCGGCGATGTGTCAGTATCAGGGCTCGCCGGTATAATACCCTCGAGCCTTGATGGGGCAACATCAAGACGTGCCGATATCAAACGCCACCCCAACTCAGCTTTTCGAAGCGTCGTCTTCAGGATAGGCGGTGATGCGGTGGATCGCCAAGTCAGCGCCCCGCCGCTCTTTCTCGGCATCCAGCCGGATGCCCATGGTCAGTTTGAGGCCGCCATAGACCAACAGGCCCGCCGCAAAAGCATAAACAACTCCCGCCAGCGTACCCAAGACCTGCGGCAGCAATCCGACGCCGCCCAAACCGCCCAGCGCCGTCTGCCCGAACACTCCGCACAGGAGGCCGCCGGTCATGCCGCACAGTCCATGCAACGGCCACACGCCCAACACATCGTCGATCCGCCACGTATATTGGCAACGATCGAAGGCCCACACGAACAGGGCCCCAGCAATGCCGCCGGTGGCCAGGGCGCCGATCGGGTGCATCACGTCGGAGCCGGCACAGATGGCCACCAATCCGGCCAAGGCGCCGTTATGGACGTAACCGGGATCGCCTCGGCTGACCAGCAAGGCCGCGAGAATGCCGCCGACCATGGCCATCAAAGAATTCAAGGCCACCAACCCCGAAACCGCATCCAGGGTTTGAGCACTCATGACGTTGAAGCCGAACCAGCCGACCGACAGAATCCAGGCGCCTAAAGCCAGAAACGGAATGTTTGAGGGCGGCATGGCCACCAGCGAGCCATCCCGGCGGTAACGGCCAATGCGGTTTCCCAGCATCAGCACCGCCGCCAGCCCAATCCAGCCGCCGACCGCATGGACCACTACCGATCCCGCGAAGTCGTGGAATTTGTAGCCAAGGTCGGCTTCAAACCAAGCCTGAAGGCCGAATCGTTCGCCCCAGGCAAAGGCCTCGTAAAGCGGATAGGCCAAGCCCACCAACAGCGAGGTGGCGATCAGTTGTGGAATGAATCGGGCTCGTTCGGCAATGCCGCCAGACACGATCGCCGGCACCGCCGCCGCGAACGTCGCCAGGAAGAAGAACTTAACCAGATCATATCCGTGCGGCGCAAAGCTGTGTCCGGGAGTGCTGGTCTGTCCCACCAGGACAGTGGCGCTGACCAGAAAATCAACACCATAGGCGATGCTGTAGCCGATAAAAAAATAGGCAAGGGTCGAGATGGCAAAATCAGTCAGAATTTTAACCAGGGCGTTGACCTGATTCTTTTTTCGGACTGTGCCGACCTCGAGGAAGGCGAAGCCGCAGTGCATGGCCAACACCAACACCGCGCCCATCAAGATAAAAAGGACGTCGCCGCCCGTTCTTGTCGCGTCCATGGGACTCCCGTTTGACTTGGTTACTGCCGCGAAGGCTTGGAAAATGTGCCGGCCCTGCTATCAAATTGCGCAGCTATGCTCAAGGGGTGCTCTGTTTATGGTCAATAAATGAGCATAAACTTGCCAATTTTACAGGCATTCGGTTGCTCCTTGGCTGGGCATACGCTTGAGAAACAATCGCCCGCCCTCTGGGCCATCGTTAGGGCGGTGGGGCGCGTCTTCGAGTCGGTATCCGGGCCGTTCTTCCAGACTTGCTCAAACCTACGCATAGGTAGGTTTGACGCTGGATTTCTGCTTCACTGAGGCTGGTTTCGTGGCCGGCTTGCGCCGACCGCCAGAGCCTTCCTCTCCACAGGCTGACACCGTGGAACTCACG
>CAIXKV010000229.1 GCA_903920145.1 uncultured Rhodospirillales bacterium | reverse complement strand
CGTGAGTTCCACGGTGTCAGCCTGTGGAGAGGAAGGCTCTGGCGGTCGGCGCAAGCCGGCCACGAAACCAGCCTCAGTGAAGCAGAAATCCAGCGTCAAACCTACCTATGCGTAGGTTTGAGCAAGTCTGGAAGAACGGCTGGATTGGTTCGTCCCCATAACCCTTTGATCTTTGTGGCCAAAGCGGCAGCCGGATGACCTCCGATCCGTAACCGGGATGAGCGGTATAAATCCGCCCCGGCGGCAGGTTGGCGAGGCGAGGCCACAAGCTGGCCCAATGCCGGCTGGCGATCACCACCGCATCGTCCGGGCGCATCAGCGGGGCGGCCTGTGCCAAGGGACAAACCGGGCGGTCCAAGAGAGTGGTGGTCTGGAAGTCATCGATAAAGCCCGCCAAAACCGGCGGATTGGACCGGGGCAAAGCGCGGAACAGGGCTTCAGCCACCCGCCGCCCCCCTTCACCGGCCCCATAAATCCATACCGCGCCCAGAGCGGCGGTCTCGGCCAAAGGAAGGGCTTGGCTGGGAATCATCAGGCGCATTCCCAAGCCCACGATTTCGATCTCGAGCCCCGGCGTTGGGGCCATCGCCAGCGTCAGTCCAAAGGCCGCCGCCGATGGGACCGCCAAGAGCAGAGCCTCAAGCGAAAGGGTTTGCCGCCAAATGTCACCGATGGAGGCCGAAGGATCGGGGCGTAGCTCTAGGACCAACGGCGGATGAGGCGGGGCATCGTTACCGACATCGATGTTGAGCGTGATCTGGCCCAAGACCGATAAGGCCGAGTCCAGGACTTTTCGCGGGTTGGCAATATGGCCGTGCAGCTCCAAATGTCCTGCCAACGCCGCTGGCCAGGGGCCGATCCGGTGGGCGTATCCGTGTCCTTGGCCCAGTACCGGCGGTGTGTCATCGTTAGGGCTCGCCGGTCTCAAGTCCTGGAAAAACACCAAGGGCTCTGGGGCCTGGGCTGCCCGTCCGGCTTGAGCCGACCACCATCGATGGCAAAAAGCCAAACGATCTTCGGCTAAAGCCAAGGGCCTGGGATTGGCCATCACCCGATGGTGGAGCGCCAGAAGGTTGGGTAACAGCCGCTCCAAAGCGAAATTTTGGTTGAACCGCTCATGGGCGGCCCGCATCCGTTCCTGCGCCGCTTCGGGGTGAGCCGCAATCCAGGCCAAATGACGTTGGATTTGCCAGAGGATGACGTCGGTGGGAGCGCTGGAGTCAAAGGACCATACGGTATCGCCGAAGGCGTGGCGGACAAAGGGGGTCTCGCCGACAATGGCGGCGGCAGCGGCGGCGGTGATCTCGAAAACCCGAACGCTGGGGAGGGCTTCCTCAACGAAATCGGCCCGATCAATGCCCAAGCCAGCCCCAGCCGCCCGGTAGACCTCCAACGCGCTGTGACCATCAAAGGGGATCGGCCCGCCATAAGCGGTGGGCTCCATATGGCGCCACCGTTCGACTGGACCATAGCAGCGCAAGCTGTCCCGCCGGGCCAAGCTGCTGAACAGCTCCCAATGGCGCCACCCATCCCAATTGCCCCCAATATAGGCAAGTTTTGGCGCGCTTATATCTACGGGGACAAAGGGCGTAGCGGGCAGTGTGTTGATATAAGCGGCAATGCAGGCTGGTTTTCCGTCGAAAGCAGAGGTTAATGCTGAAATCCAATCTGCCGTTGTGTCAGAGATGGTCAGATAGCCGTCATAGCTGAGAATTCGTTCTAGGGAGGCCGGGCTGGCCTGGTACCAGGCGGTCGGAACCAGCATCACGCCATAGGTGGGATATCGACTGGTTTTGCCTTCGTGATGGGACAGGCACAGCACCAAATCGGGGTCGAAAGCCGGAATTTCGACCGGATCGACCACAATGTTAACTGTTAATCCGAGCCGTCGGGCGGCAATGGCGATGCGCTCGGCGGATTCGCTCTCTCCTTGGCCGGGAAACGAGTGGTGCAGAACCAGCTTGGTCAATAACCGCTTCATACCATCGAGCCCATCAAGGCTGCCCTCAGCCCTCGCTTGCAATTCAACCCACCCACCCCCGTTAACCTGAACTTGTTACCGTGGGAGAGGCTCCGCCTCGGTTTTTAAAACGGCTCTCTCCACATCAGATCCTTGTGCAAAGAGAAAATCGCCATTACTGACCTGCATGGCCTCCAGCAGTCGCTGTGCTTTGGTGAGCTGTCTTTGCTCCGCTTCGGTTCGGTCTCCGGCTCCGGCGAAGACCCGACGGCTCCAGCGTTCGGGCAGGAACTCGTTAAGGATGATCAGGCACCAGCGAAGCGCATAGAGGGGGTATAGCATCTCGAACCGGATGATAAAAGCTGCATCGATGGCGAACACGGCTCGCGCCCCCTCGAAGAAGCGTTGCCGGTCATCCGCTCCCAGGGTCATGCCAGGATGCAGCAGGAAATCGGCGACCAGCTTGACCGGGTCGTCCCAACCGAAATACTCGAAATCAACAAAGCATAGCTCGCCGTTGGTGGTTCGCAGGCTATTGTGGAAACCAAAATCGGAGGCGCTGAGGGTGCGCCGGGCCGGTGCCAAGTCGACCGTCAGGTCGAGGGCTGCCCGAGCGCGGGCGACGGAGCGGGCCAGCGCCGGAACCACACCATCCTTCAGCAGAGCCGCAAGCTCCGGTCGCCCTATCGCTATCTCGGTCAGCCGAGCCAACCGCCGCTCTACTTGGCGCACCAGTTCGGCGCCGCTGAGGCAAGCCTCTGAGGCCAAAGGCAGCTCTCCCCCAACCTGGGCGAGCCCGGCCAGCCGGGCCACAAAGGCAAGCACAGCATCAATGTCGGCAGCGCCGACGGCTCCTATCGGATTTCCCTCGACCCAGGAATAAAGGGCGACCCCGGCCGCACGGTCGGCAGCCACCGTCCGGGGAACCTCGGTAACGCCGTGACGGCCCAGGAATTCCAGAGCCGTGAACTCGGTGCCCAAACGATCGCGCGTATCTCCGACCAAGTGCGGATAGCATTTGAGGGCGAAGCGTTCAGCCACGCCCTCGACCCGGTAGATGCGGTTGTTGCCGCCGACAGCTCCGGGAGCGATATCCCGGATTGGCATTCCCGAGAGGCGAGCGGCTAGCGCCGCCAGCATCCCCAAATCAGGCTGAACAAGGGCCAAGGATGGCATCGGCGATGATTTCCCAACACGGAAAAGCCGTAAAGGAGCCCTGAGGCCGTGGTGCCGAACCGGGCGCGAATAGGTAGCGGCGCGTCGCGGCAGGAAAGCCCGGCTCCAAGAAGACTTCCTCCAGGTCGTCGACAAAATGGCTGCACCCAAGGGCCACGATGCGGGCAACCTTCTCCGCCCGCGTGCTTTCGAAGAACACCTGCCCGGTCGAGAGCCCAAAGCCCTTCGGATCGAAGAAGCCGTGGGTCGTGAGCCAAGCCCGCGCAGCGTCCCGCAGATTGATCCGCTCTGGGTCAAAATGGCCGTACTCGGTCTTGTGGCTGACGATTACCACCGGAACGCGGGCATCCCGGCAACGCTCCAGGAAGGCGCCGACCCCAGGGATCAATTCGGCCTCAGCCATATGCGCGCCGTAGACCCGACCTTGCAGGCGCTGCCAGCGCCGTTCGCCCTCGGGACCGCAGGCCCGCAGACGGTCACGCACCTGGGTCTTGGTCCAGCCCTCGGCCTCGGACCCAACCAACCCGTCGCTCCGGGCCACTCGCACGAACAGCCGATCATAGCCGGCAATCGTGTTGTCGAAATCGAGGCCGATCAGCATAGACGAAATCAGGTCAAATTCTCCTCCTGCATCCGCTTGATGTTGAAGTAGCGGGGATCGCTGAGAGAGTCTGGAAGCTTGCCCGTGCGGAAGGCTTCAACCAAGCCGGTCACGGCATCGCTAATCGAGCGCCGAGCCGTAAAGCCCAGCTCCCGGCCAATCGCCTCCGAGGAGACGTGATAGGAGCGGTTATCGTCAGTCTGAACCACTTCCAGCGTCACCTGGGGGCCGACCACATCCCGAACCATCTCGGCAAGCTGCATCACTGTGTGGTTTTCGTAGCCGGCATTGAAGACCTTACCATCGATGCGTTCGTCAGGCAGTTGCAGGGTCATTCGGTAGAGATCGACCATGTCGTCGATATGGATGTTGGGCCGAAGCTGGGCACCGCCAAACACCTTGATTCGTCCAGTGTTAACCGCGTGGTTGGTCAGTATGTTGACAATCACATCCAGGCGCTGGCGCGGCGCATAGCCGCAGACCGTGGCCGGCCGGATGGTCAGAGTGACAAAGCCGGGTTCGCGCTCCTCGGCCAACACGTCTTCGCACATGGCCTTAAACTTGGAATAGTCGGTCAGGGGCTCGCGCGGCGTTTCTTCGGTAACCGAGCCATCCTTGATGCCGTAGACGCTAGAGGACGAGGCATAGATGAAGCGCTTGACCCCGGCCGCTTTAGCTGCCCGCACCAGCGGTCGGAAGCAATCGAAATTGATCGATTTGCCGAGCTCCGGGTTCAACTCAAACGATGGGTCGTTGGAGATGCAGGCCAGATGGATTACGGCATCACAGCCCGCCAGTGCCTTGGCCACCGCCTGGGCATCGCGCAGATCACCCGTGATCTCCCGGAGGCGGGGATGGCCGCCGCAGGATGCCAACACCGCCTTGCCATAGAGATAGAGGTCAAGCACCGTGACCGTGTGCCCATCCTCGAGCAGGCGAGGAATCAAAGCACTGCCGACATAACCAGCGCCGCCCGTGACCAGAACCGACCAGATACGCTTACTCACGGGATATCCTTTCCTTCCTGAGACACCGTCGTCTCGCCCCAGCCGAGCGAGAAATCTCCGATGGCATGGATCAGCGCCAAATGGGATATCTCGACAAAGCCATATGCCTGAGACGGAACGTAAAGGTTGACGTCACCCAACCGGCGCAACGGATTATCGGCATCGAAGCCGGACAGCGTCAAGACCGTCGCCCGATGCCGCCGGGCCGCAGCCACCGCCTTAAGAATGTTGGGCGAGCGCCCGGAACTGGAGATCGCCACCAGTAAGTCACCCGCCCGCCCGTACATCTCGATCTGTTTGGCGAACACATTCTCGTAACCAAGATCGTTGCCGAGGCAGGTCAGCGCCACACCGTCGTTGAAGGCCAGGGCGCGGATGCCTCCGTTGCGCATGAAGTCGACAGCCATGTGACTGGCAATGCCGGCACTGCCGCCATTGCCGACGAATATGACCGTGTTGCCGGTTGCGTGGGCGCGGCGGGCGGTATCTACAGCCCAGGCGATGACGTCGCCGGCAACCAGCGGCTCACCGTCCGGGCCGGTGGCCTCCACCCGGCCCAACACATCACCAAGGGTTCCAATGTAGCGTTCAAGTCGGGTCGCCATGAGGTGCTGCTCCCGCTATTTCAGCAAGGCTGTGATGTACTTGGTCAACGGTGCCATCTCGACGGCGCTGCGATGACCGACAATCCCGACCTTGATGGCGCCGACAGCGTTACCAACGAATCCCACGCAGTCCAACGGCATGCCGGCGGCGACCAATGGTGACGTTACCGAGAGGAACGCGTCGCCCGCGCCCACGGTGTCGACCACCGTCTTGGTGAAGGCCGGGATGTGGTGCATGTCGTTGAGATTGGTGTCGTAGGTAATACAGCCAGATTTGCCGGCAGTAACGATGAAGCGATCGCAACGGACGCGGCGGGCGAGCTGGTCGCGGATCACGGTCTCAATCGGGCTGTGGGCGTCGGAGACCGCGAGGCGTGCCTCGGGAGCATCGATGCACACGAAGTCGGCGCGCGGATAACGCGTCACCAGATTATAGCCGTGGTTGGCACTGTTCGACTGGGCATTAACTGCCAGGAAGTTGGCCGAGCGGGTCAGACTGTCGATGGTCGAGGGCGCGATCAGGCCGTGACCGAAATCAGTGACGATCACCAGATCGAAGTCGCCAGCGACGGCCTCGATCTTGCGGTCGATCTCGCTCTGGACTCCGCACTCAAGAGGGCCGTCTTCGAAGAAATATACCTCAAACAGCTTGCGAATGTAGGCGGGATCGATGAAGCGGCACTTGCGCGTGGTGGGTGCCCCAGCGCGGTAGAAAGCATGGAGTCCGACGTTGGGCTTTAGGCTGGTCCGGATCAAGTCTTCGTAGCTGTGCTGGTCGCCAAGGGCCGTGATCACCTCCACCTCTCGGCAGAACCCAGCGACATGATTGGCCGCAGCAATGACCCCGCCGGCAAAAACCTCGCGGTTAGTGAAGCGGCTAGCGATCATGTTTTCCTTGGGCGACTTGCCCATGGGCGTAACGTACTGATACTCGTCGATGATGGCATCGCCGACCAGCAAAACTCGGAAATCCCGAATACGCTCGATGCCCTGCATGATCCGGTCGAAGAGAGCTGAAGACCGGACGGTGTCAAGATAAGCCCGCAGCGATGGATCGTAGATGTCAAGGAACTGATTGATCAGAGAGGATGAGCTATGGACGATGTCGTCGGTGAAGACGATACGGCCGCCGCCGGCTTCTACGGCACGGCGCTCGTCAACAATCTTACCTGTTACATCTTTACTGGCGTCGGCATACTCTGCGCCCTTGACGTAGATCGTGGGCTTGATCTCACGCAGCATTGGCACCGACGACGGATGGTGGCTGATCACCACGTAGTCAACTATGTTGAGGGCTGCCAGCACTTCGGCGCGCACGCCGTCAGGAAACACCGGACGTCCCGGCCCCTTGTTAACAAAGGCATCAGCAGTCACCGAGACGATCAGGGCATCACCGTGATTGCGAGCGAGCTTGAGGTGGCGAAGGTGTCCGATATGCAAGAGGTCGAACACACCGTGTGCCAACGCGACTCCCTTGCCGGCGGCACGCAGGTCGGAGGTTAGCCGTGCGGCTTCGGCAATGGTGACGATCTTGCGCTTGGGGCTGTTGGTCATGATAGGCTTGGCCTGGAGTTTGGTTGATCGGTTGAAGAGTGATTCATGGCAATCATCTCCGACCGAGCAGGCGGAACCAACTGGCGGTGGCACCCTCGATGCTGTTGGCTGTCCACACCGGCGCCGCCCTCCAGTAGTCGATATTTTCCAGCATGATGGCGATGCCATCCTCGAGAGAAACCTGTGGCTGCCAGTCGAGTAGACGACGGATACGGGTGGTGTCGGCGAAGGTGCAGTCGGGTTCTCCTGGACGTTTGGGAATATGCACCACCGGCCCACCGAGCAGTTCTACCAAACGGTTGACTGGATAGGTGTGGCCTGAACCGACGTTCATGACCTCGCCGACCAGCGTTGATGCGGCGGCACGGAGCAGGGCGTCTACAACATCGGTAACGAAGGTAAAGTCTCGTGTTTGGGTGCCGTCGCCGACCACCGTGAACGGCAAGCCTGCCAGCTTTTGAGCCAGGAACACTCCGAACACGGCGCCGTAGGTGCCCGAGGTCCGCGAACGCGGACCGTAGACGTTGAAGAAACGCAATGATACGACCGGCAAGCCGTAGACCCGCTGCCAGTGCAGCGCAGTCTGTTCACCGACCCACTTGGTGAAGGCGTAGGGATACTGGGGCGAGGGCGGTGTGTTTTCCGGGGTTGGATAGCATTCAGGAATACCGTAGCAGGACGAGGATGCGGCATAGAGGAATCGCTTGACCCCGGCAGCACGGGCGGCTTCAAGAACGGCGACTGTGCCATCGACATTGACTCGGTGGTAGTCGAACGGCTGCTCGATTGATGGCACGATGTCAGCTAGTGCTGCCAGATGGAACACCCAGTCAATGCCCGCGAACATCGGGCGGATCGTTTCCAGTTCGGTCACGTTGACCTGATGAAAGGTCAACTGATGGCAATGAATCGCCCTCTCCAGATTTTCTGGACGCCCGGTGGAAAAATTGTCGAGGACGATAACTTCGTGGCCATCCGTGAGCAGACGCTCGACCAGATGACTTCCGATAAAGCCCGCACCGCCTGTGACCAGTACCCGCACCGTGTTCTCCTTAGGATGACCTTGCCCGCGTGCAGCGGCCCTATAGCAGCTCGATTATGCTGCCCGCGCTTTCCGCTGACAATGCCATATTTCCTTGAGCTTGCGATCAGGATCAATTCGTTGTGGCACTTCCTGGGCTTCGGGGTGTTCTCGGGCTTTTTGTCCGATGCCGGCTGTTGCCTGTGAGGGTCGCTTGTAGGGTCAATTTTCCATTCCGCAATAACCTCGCAAGTTTTCAAATCGTTTAGAGCTATTTTCAAATGCGCTCTAAAGTGCTTTAATATTTTGGCCTTACCTCCACTCAACTCTCGTAAAATTTCAACCTTGATGGCGAATTGCTTTCCTGTAAACTTTATGGTTATTTCATAGGGGAAGTTGAATTATTTTTGCTGTTTGTTTTAGCGTATCTGGATCACGTTCTGGTGGTTTCCATTTCCACCCCATTTTTTCGCTCATTATCATCGGCTTGCATTCAGTAACGCAAGGCGCTATCTTTGATTTCATTCTTTTGTGATAGTGCTGTTGTCTTTACCATTATGTGTCCACCTTGTGCGCTTATTCCTTGATGCGCCTCCAGGGTCACCGCATTGGGCCGAGGATGGAATGGCGAAGTCGTTGGACCCACCTGAGCGTTCGAGGTTCCGGGCCAATCCCGCAAAATGGCCGTGTTCGGAGTTCAGGATGCGATCATTCGGGACTTGATCGTCGGCCAAGCCGCCCGGAACGACACTTCCCGAACGCGATTCAGACCATCGGGCCTTGATGGTGACTCATCAAGGCTGCCCTCATACCATCGGGCCTTGATGGTGACTCATCAAGGCTGCCCTCAGACGCCGGGCGGGCGCATCCGCGCCCCCTAGAGTCCACACCCTGGGGCTTCGCGTCCACGAGGACGCGGGGCCGCCGTCGCGGCCCGAGGACCGGCGATGCGTCCGTATCAGGGCTCGCCGGTATGACACATCGCCG
>CAIXKV010000228.1 GCA_903920145.1 uncultured Rhodospirillales bacterium | reverse complement strand
GTCCTCGTGGACGCGAAGCCCCACTGTGTGGACTCTAGGGGGCGCGGATGCGCCCGCCCGGCGTCTGAGGGCAGCCTTGATGAGTCACCATCAAGGCCCGATTATGATACCGGCGAGCCTTGACATTGACACATCGCCGGTATCGGGCCGCGACGGCGGCCCCGCGTCCTCGTGGACGCGAAGCCCCAATGTGTGGACTCTAGGGGGCGCGGAGGCGCCCGCCCGGCGTCTGAGGGCAGCCTTGATGAGTCACCATCAAGGCCCGATGGTCTGAGAAGACCTCACGAAACGCCCGATCCGGGGCCCCTAGAATAAAGCCCCTTGAGCGATCCGTTTTTCAGGCTCTTGATGAATGGGCATCGTAGCCTTTGGTGGTCGAGGACGGGTCGTGGACCTCTTGCCACAGGGCCAGTAAAATTGCGAAGGACGCGGCAAACCAAGTCCCTAATATCCAAGTAAAATACCACATGCTGAGGCCCTTTCCAATGTGAGGTTAGTAAACAGAGTGAGAGTTGTCTTCAATATATTTGCTTGATACCGTGCCTCTCATCATCCTGAAGACCCAGCTGGTGTAAAATATGATGATCGGCATGAAGATGATGGTTGATATCAGCATGATCATCAGAGTGTCATGACTGCTTGAGGCATCGAAGACCGTCAGACTCTGGCTGGGGTGATTTGATGACGGCATCAGGAACGGAAACATACTGACGCCGGCAGTGGCCACGATGCCGAAGATGCTGGTGCCGCTACTGACGAAAGCCCATAAAGGCCGCTGCAACCGAACCAACCGCGTAGTCAGAAAGGCGCCCGTCAAGCCCAGCACAGGGGCCAGGCCCATCCAAGGATACACGCTATAATTGATCAGGCAAGCGCCCGTCCGCATCTCTACGGTCTTGGTAAAGGGGTTGGACGGCCCATCCCAAGCGCCGCCAGCCGTGACCACATATCCTTGAAGGCCGAAGGCAACCCAAAGCCCAGCCAGCGCAAACAGGGTGATGGTGACCAGGGGGCCGATTCCAGCGATCCGAATCGCCCGCTCTTGCAGGGCGCCGTCAGTTTTGTTGGCCAGATAAACGGCTCCATGACTGACCAACATCGAGACACTGACCAATCCACATAACAGGGCAAAAGGATTGAGCAGACCAAAGACGTTACCATCATAGAATAAACGCTGCCATTCATCGAAGTGAAAAGGCACGCCTTGCAGGATGTTGCCCACCGCAACGCCAAACAGCAGCGGCGGCACGGCACCTCCTACAAACAGCAGGTGATCCCAAATGCTCCGCCAAAGAGGGCTTGGCAATTTCGAGCGGTATTTAAAGCCGCCGGGCCGCAGGATCATCGAGAACAACAGGCCGATGAGCGCCAGATAAAGCCCAGAGAAAGAGGCGCCATACAAGGGCGGGAAGGCGGCGAAGATGGCGCCGGCTCCCAGCACGATCCAGGTTTGATTCCCTTCCCAAACCGGGCCGATGGTATTGATGACCACGCGGCGCTCGGAGTCGGTTCTGGCAATCCAGGGCAAAAGAGCCCCGACTCCAAAGTCAAAGCCGTCAAAGATGGCGAATCCGGCCAGCAAAAAGCCCAGAAGAAACCACCAGATCAAGCGTAGTGTTTCAAAATCTAACATATTTATCAACTCCTCTGGTCCGTATACGGATGATCACGGTGCGGATTCGAGGACCGCTGCGGTGTGGCGGCCAAAATAATCTTCTGGTCCTTTTTTGATGGTGCGAACCATGAGATATAATTCAACCACCAAGAGCGTTGAGTACAGGATCAGAAAGCCGCCGAGCGAGAGCCACATATCACCAGTGGTCAAGGACGAAGCTCCCAATCGAGTCGGCAAGATGCCGTCGATACACCAGGGTTGACGGCCATATTCGGCCACGAACCAGCCCAATTCGCTGGAAACCCAAGGCAGGGGAATGCACAACAAGGCCAGCCGGAGGAAGGTTCGGGATGTTTCGATGCGTCTTTGGACCACCAACCAAAAGGCTGTTGCGAACAAGGCGATGAACAGGAAGCCCAAGGCGACCATCAAACGGAAGCTCCAGAACAACGGAACCACGTCAGGAACGGTATCCCAGGCCGCTTTTGTGATCATATCGTCGCTAGCATTGGGGATATCGTTGGTATATTTGCTGAGAAGAAGCGCGTAACCGAGCCCATATTCGTATTTTTTGAGCGTATTGCGAGCTTCGAGGTCGGTTGAGTCTTTTCGTAGAGTCTGAAGAGCGCTGTACGCTTTCAGGCCATCGCGGATATATTGTGTATTTCTGGCCACCAGATCATTAATTCCCGGTACTTGTTCGGTCGTCGAGCGGGTTGCGATCAGTCCCAGCAACCACGGCACTTTGACTTCAAAAGCATTCTGGTGGTTTTGGGGGTCCGGGATCGCCACAAGATTAAAGCCGGCGGGCGCGGGTTCGGTGGTCCACATGCCTTCAATGGCGGCCACCTTCATCTTTTGGCTTTCTGCGGCGGTGTAGCCGGACTCGTCGCCGAGCACCACCACAGACAGAGAGGAACAAAGGCCAAAAGCGGCTGCGACTGTGATTGATCGTTTGGCAAAGTCGATATTACGGCGCGCTAACAGAAAAAAAGCGCTAACTCCTAGAACAAAGAGTGATCCTGTGACATAACCAGCGCTGATGGTGTGGACGAATTTAGCTTGAGCAGTCGGATTGAATAGAACATCATAGAAGTTTGAAACTTCCATGCGCATAGATTCAAAATTGAAGGTGGCGCCGACCGGATGTTGCATCCAGCCATTGGCAATCAAGATCCACAGCGCCGACAGATTCGAACCTAGCGCCACCATCCAGGTGACGAATAGGTGAGCCCCGCGAGAGAGCCGGTCCCATCCGAAGAAGAAAATGCCAACGAAGGTCGCTTCGAGGAAAAAAGCCATGAGCCCTTCAATGGCCAATGGAGCCCCAAAAATATCACCGACATAATGGGAGTAATAAGCCCAGTTTGTGCCGAACTGGAATTCCATAGTCAGTCCAGTTGCGACACCCATGGCAAAGTTGATGCCGAACAAGACGCCCCAAAATTTGGTAAGATCGCGCCAGATGGGACGTTTTGTTATAAAATAGACGCTCTCCATGATTCCTAAGAGTACTGATAGTCCAAGTGTCAGTGGTACAAAGAGAAAGTGGTATAGTGCGGTCGCCGCAAATTGGAGACGCGCTAGAGTAACTACATCTATGTCTGTCATTGAGGGATTTCCTGCGATGTTGATTGCGTAAGATGAAAGACAGATTGGTCAATTGCGGATCTTCCAACCTCAATTTTGCTCGATGGACCAAAAAAATAGCCCCAAATGGCCAGAATTGCGATGATCTTGATCAGAATTAAGGGGACTATTATTTTGGCAAGGGGGGATTTTGGTTGGATCGCTTGCCACCAATATTCGCGGAGCGTCAGTATCACGCCGTTCATTTCGGCTCTCCCGCTTGTCCGGATTCAGTGATCCACCGGCCTTGGGGATGATAGTTGTATCTGCGAATATACGAATTATGATGTTTTCGCAGCCCAGGGCCGCGATTTGAATGGTTACAGTTTAGAACCTTTCGAATGATACCATCGAGCCGCAGGGTTGATTCATCAAGGCTGCCCTCAGGCGCCGGGCGGGGGCATCCGCGCCCTTGGCTGTTCGCGCAACGAAAACGGCCCCCGATTCCTCAGAATCGGGGGCCGTTTTGGCTTGGCGGGGCAGGGGGGCTAATTTTGCAGGGCCCGATGGCATCGGCAAGAAGGCGCGCTTCCCGGACCTAATACCGGCGAGCCCTGATACTGACACATCGCCGGTATCGGGCCGCGACGGCGGCCCCGCGCGCCCATGCGCGCGAAGCCAAGAGCGCGGATGCACCCGCCCGGCGTCTGAGGGCGCCGCAGACGTGTCAACGTCCAAGGCCATTGGTATAAAAGGGTATCTGCTCTTCGATAGGAGCCGCACCCTTAACCAACATTCGGGTCACACCACGAAATTCGTCGACGACGAGGTTGACGTTGACGATGTGGCGGTGGATGCACTGGCTCCAGAGGTCGCGGCAGCTGTCGCAGCAGTGCTAGCAGCGGCGGTTGTCGAGGCCGTTGTGGCTCCGGTGGTTCCGCCGGGGCGGTGGTGGCCGCCATGGTGGCCGCCGCGATGCACACCCGCCTGGCCCGCTGCCTGGGACGTGGTCTGACCACTGGTCTGAGAGGCTTGGGCTGCTTGAGAGGTCTGAGCCGTCGAGGGGATCGCCGGGGTCAATGAGGAACTGGAAACACCGCTGATGGACATGGCTCGCTCCATTCTTGCAAGAGGACTAACGCGATTGATCGGCTTCTGCCACGGAACGCCAGCCTGTCGGCGACGCTCCACGCCCACGCTCACCGGACCAAACCGGTGCTCTCTCTATCGTCCGACATTGAAGCATGACGCTCAACGGTCTCGACGACCACAGACCGACGGCTTCCGATCGCAACTATCTTATATCACAAATCTTGGGCAAAACCATATCATGTGACCGCAAATTATTGTAACTGAAAGTTTCTGTCGTTACTTCCTTGGTTTTCATGTCATGTCACCGATCCATTCCGCCACGCCTGTCTCTCACTCTTTCTCTTTGCTCGGTCCTGGGGATCCGCCGCCGCTGCACTCTGTCAATGCCGAAGGGCAGCGACCGCTGCTGCTGGTGTGCGACCACGCCGCGCGAGCCTTTCCAGCGGCATTGGGGGTTCTGGGGGTTTCGGCGGAGGCTCGGGCGACCCACATCGCCTATGATATTGGTGCTGCTGAGGTGACACGCCACCTGTCTCGGTTACTGGATGCCCCGGCTTTGCTTGGGGGCTATTCCCGATTGGTGATTGACCTCAATCGAAGTGAGACATGCTCGACGTTGATCCCCGAAATCAGCGATGGGGTGGTGATTCCTGGCAATCAGGCCCTCGATTCTACCGCGCGTCGGGCGCGAATCGAGGCGCTGCATCGGCCTTGGCATCGGGCTGTGGCGGCAGAATTGAGGCGGCTGCATGCCCGCCATGGGGTGACGCCGATTCTGGTTGGGATCCACAGCTTTACCCCGGTGATGGCTGGACGGGCTCGGCCTTGGCATGTGGGGGTGTTGTGGGATGGGGATGATCGCCTAGCTCGGCCTTTGTTGGCTGGGTTGGTGTCGTCGGGTGACCTCTGTGTTGGCGACAACCAGCCCTATTCGGCGCGCAACCCACCGGGCAGCACCTTGGAAACCCATGCCATCGACTCGGGTTTGCCGGGAATTGCGGTGGAAATCCGTCAGGACTTGGTGGCGGATGACGAAGGTTCGACCGGATGGGCCGAGCGATTGGCGGCCCTCCTGGCTCCACTGACCGCCCCAACTTTGGGGGGCGGCGGCATGAATTCAGCGAGCAGGCGCAGATAAGGCCGGGCTTCCTGGATCAACAGCACGGCCTCAAAGATCAGTTGTTCTGCCGTGACCGAACCGGGAATGCGAAAGTCTGCGACCAACAAAATTTTCTGGCCATTTTCCACGGCAAATCGTGCCCGAGGCAGCCCCTGGGTGGCCCGCAGGATGGTCGTGACCCGGCTGCGGCGCTCAGGCGACTCGACGGTATAAGGGACAAACCCAAGGTCGGCCCAGATCTGGCACTGGGAAGAGCCGTCATCGGGGCTGACCGCCACGTTAAAATACAGTTCTTCAGCGAAGAATTTAAGCTTTGACGGTCGCGGGGGTTGAGAGACGGCCAGAATGCCATCCTCGTCAACAAAGATCGCGTTTACCCCCAGCGGCAGGGCTGTGCGCGCAACCTCGGCCAGCGACTGGATTGCGTCCAGCTTGAGCGTCATGCTTCTCGTCCCCGATTTCGCTCGCGGCGCTTTGGCCGTTGGCTTGACTGCCGGCATTGTTTAGCGAAAATCCCGGAGAAAGGAAAGCCGCAAGGGCGTCCTTGAATGCGGTGACGGTTTTGCTGGGGTGTCTGGGTTTCGAGACGGCGCACACCTCCGCACGCTTGTGCGCACACACAAGGCCAAGGGCGCGGACACGCCCGCCCAGTGTGCCTGAGGGCAGCCTTGATTGTGTCGACATCAAGGTTCGATGATATGAAATCGCCCTATCCTCCTGGTTCCAAAATTTGTCTTTACGGATACAGTACGCCATGGCTTCCCCGTTCTTCCAGACTTGCTCAAACCTACGCATAGGTAGGTTTGACGCTGGATTTCTGCTTCACTGAGGCTGGTTTCGTGGCCGGCTTGCGCCGACCGCCAGAGCCTTCCTCTCCACAGGCTGACACCGTGGAACTCACGG
>CAIXKV010000227.1 GCA_903920145.1 uncultured Rhodospirillales bacterium | reverse complement strand
TGACACATCGCTGGTCCTCGGGCCGCGACGGCGGCCCCGCGCGCCCATGCGCGCGAAGCCAAGGGCGCGGATGCGCCCGCCCGGCGTCTGAGGGCAGCCTTGATGAGTCACCATCAAGGCCCGATGGTATGAGGCTGTGCTTCTGAACGACCTTGGTCGCTATGGTGCGTTGCAGGGTTCTGTGGCACACTTTGGTCACGGTCGCCGGGGGGCTTGGGGGCGGGAGGCTCAGGGTTTCGCGGCGGGATGGCGGGGGCATGAAAACAGCCAAGGGCAGAATCGATGCACGATAAACGGGATCTACGCCTGGCTCCAAGACGGGCGATCGCTCTGGTGCTGGCTGGCGGTCGGGGAAGCCGCTTGAAACATTTGACGGCTCGACGAGCCAAGCCGGCGGTTCACTTCGGCGGCAAGTTTCGGATCATCGATTTCGCTTTGTCCAACTGCATGAACTCGGGGTTTCGGCGAATCAGCGTTATTACCCAGTATAAATCGCACAGTCTGCTCCGCCATCTCCAGCGCGGCTGGGGCTTTCTGCGGGGCGAGATGAATGAATTCTGCGATCTGCTACCGGCCCAGCAGCGTATTGACGAGACCTCGTGGTACCAGGGCACTGCCGATGCTGTATACCAGAATTTAGATATTCTCCGTGCTCATAATCCCGAGTATGTTCTGATCTTGGCGGGTGATCACATCTATAAGATGGATTACGCCGCCATGTTATTGGATCACATCGCCAACAACGCCGACCTCACGGTTCCCTGTGTCGAAGTGCCTCGGCTGGATGCTACGGGTTTTGGCGTGATGGATGTGGACGCCCAGGGGCGGGTGATCAATTTTCTGGAGAAGCCGGAAGACCCTCCGGGCATGCCCGACAAGCCCGAGCGGGCTTTGGCCTCCATGGGTATCTATGTGTTCAACGCCAATTTCCTGTTCGAGCAGCTCAAGCGGGACGCCGCAGATCCCCACTCGTCGCGGGATTTCGGCAAAGATCTGATTCCCTATCTGGTTCCGCGCGCAAAAGTGATGGCCCATCAATTCGCCGATAGCTGCGTTGCCAATCATACCGGCGGCGAGCCCTACTGGCGCGATGTCGGGACCGTTGACGCTTATTGGGAAGCCAATTTAGATCTGACCAGTGTCACCCCATCATTGAATATGTATGACCGTACTTGGCCAATCTTTACCTACCAAGAGCAATTGCCTCCGGCGAAATTCGTCTTTGACCGTGCCGATCGGCGTGGAATGGCCGTGGATAGTTTGGTGTCGGGGGGCTGCATTGTTTCTGGGTCTTTGGTGCGCCGCTCGCTGTTGTTCTCTCAGGTCCGCGTGAATTCGTACTGCACCTTGGAGCAGGCGGTGGTTTTACCCGAATGCACCATTGGTCGTCACAGCCGCCTGACCAAGGTGGTGATTGATCGCGGCTGCCAGATCCCCGATGGATTGGTGGTGGGCGAAGACCCCGAGGAGGACGAACGGCGGTTCCAGCGCACTGAAAATGGGGTTACTTTGATCTGTCAGGACGACCTTGATCGGCTGAAGGGCTGATCGCGCTGGGGGCTCCGTTTTTTCCCGTTTCTCGTCTGTCCGGGCCGGGATTCCACCGGCCCGGCTGTCTTTCCCTCTTCTCATGCGACTCTCGGTCCGATGATGCGTGTGCTGTTTGTTACCTCCGAGTGTTTTCCGTTGGTCAAGACCGGGGGGTTGGCTGACGTCAGTGCGGCGTTACCGCTGGCGCTGACCCAACACAGTGTGGATGTGCGGATCCTGTTGCCTGGCTATCCGGCGGTGATCGACGGACTCGAAGGACGCCGAGTCGTTCGGACGCTGTCCGATTTGCCGGGAGGCTTCAGCGGTCGTTTGCTGATGGGGCGCCTAGCCAACGGCGTGACGGCCTATGCCATTGAACTGGCCGAGCTGTTTGATCGTCCGGGCAATCCTTATCTGGCTCCGGGCGGGGGCGATTGGGCCGACAACCATTTGCGTTTTGCCGTTCTTGGCTGGGTTGCGGCTGACTTCGTTCAGGCCCCGTCAAGCCATCATTGGCGGCCCGATATTCTCCATGGCCATGATTGGCAGGCTGGTTTGATGCCGGCCTATGTCGCCTTTCAAGGAGGGCGGCGGCCCGGAACCGTCATGACCATCCACAACATCGCCTACCAGGGACAGTTTTCGCCCGACACTCTGTCGGCGCTGCGGCTGCCGGCCCGGAGCTTCCAGGTGGAAGGAGTCGAGTATTATGGCGGCATCGGTTTTCTGAAGGCCGGGCTGTACTACGCCGACCGTTTAACCACAGTCAGTCCGACCTATGCTCGGGAAATTCAATCGGCAGGGTATGGCTGCGGCCTGGAAGGTCTGTTGGCGCATCGAACCGACCAGTTGGACGGCATCTTGAATGGTGTCGACTACGGGATTTGGAATCCAGCCTCTGATCCGCATTTGGTCAGTCGGTATGGACCGGATCAGGTGGAGGCCAAAGCCGCCAACAAGGCGGCGCTTCAGGCCGAATTCGGTCTGGAGCCAAAGCAGGAGGCGCCTCTGTTCGCTTTGGTCAGCCGGTTGACGTGGCACAAGGGCGCCGATCTGCTGTTGGAAGCCTTGCCGGCGCTGTTTGCGCGGGGCGGCCAATTGGTGGTGTTGGGGACCGGCGACAAAAATCTTGAGGCGGGTTTGCTCCGCATCGCCGGGCGGTATCCCCAGGCCGCTGGGGTCCATATCGGCTATGACGAAGCTCTGGCCCATCGGATTCAGGCGGGCGCGGACGTGTTGATGGTGCCGTCCAGGGCCGAGCCGTGCGGTTTGACCCAGCTTTACGCCTTGCGCTACGGCACATTGCCTTTGGTGCGCCGAACTGGCGGGTTGGAAGATACGGTGATTGATGCGACCCCGGCGGCTCTGGCTGACGGCTGCGCCACCGGCTTTGCCTTTGACGAACCCAGTTCTGCCGCTTTGACCTGGACCCTGCGCCGCGCTATCGATCTGTTCCATCATCCAGAGCGTTGGCGGCGTTTGCAGCGACACGCTATGACTCGGGACTTCGGTTGGGCCGCGTCGGCCCAAGCCTATGCCGAATTATACCAAAAGCTGCGTCCGGGGCGATGAGGCCGAGGTTGCAAAATTAAGGAGAGACCATACGCCATGACCGCGTTACGGAAATTTTGGACAGTGTGCGCCGATGCCGTGATCGGTGCGTTTTTGCTTGCGCGTCCGGCCCGTCGGCTTGTGGCGCTATGCCTTTGGGGGCTTGTGGCGCTGGTGGCGGTCCAGACCGGCACCGGAGGTTCGGCCCAGGCGCAAAGTGTTGCCGGGGCGAGCGCCGGTGGGTTGGTGGAAGCTGGCGCTTTTATCAATTCATTGGGGCAAGAAGCCATCACAATCATGGCTTCCAAGTCCGAGGAGAAAGGGCGGCGAGTCGAAAAGTACCGGGCTCTACTGAACCGGGGCTTTGATTTGCAGGTGATTGGGCGATTTGTGCTTGGCCGTTATTGGCTGTTGGCGTCGCCAACTCAGCAACGGGACTATATGACCCTGTTTGAAGAGATGGTCATTCGCAGCTACACGTTGATGTTCGATAGCTACAATGGCCAGACGTTCCGGGTTCTGTCGAGCCGAACCGAAGGAAATGGCGATGTGATTGTGGCCAGCGAGGTGCTGCAACCCAAAGGGCCGGCGGTGCGGGTGGAATGGCGGGTGCGTAACCGGGAGGTCGGTCCGCGAATTATCGATGTGGTGGTGGATGGCGTAAGCATGAGCGTGACGCAGCGTCAGGAATTCGCGTCAGTCATTCAGGCCAAGGGTGGCAACATGGATGCGTTCCTTCAGGCCTTGCGGGATAAAAACGCTGCCATGGTGAATCCATAACCACCAGGAGTGATGCCGGCGAGCCATGACAACGACATATCGCTGGTATCAGGCTGCGACCGTAGCCTCGCGCGCATGGGCGCGTGGGGCTGGGGGCGGCGTGGCCTGCTTCGCCGAGAGGCGCCTAAACGAGCACCAGATCGTCGCGGTGGATCAGTTCGTCCCGTCCACGATAACCGAGAATGGTTTCAATATCCCGGCTGCGCCGACCGGCGATCCGTCGGGCATCGTCCACAGCATAGGCCACGAGGCCCCGTGCCACTTCGCGGCCCTGGCGATCGCGGACGAGCACCAAATCGCCGCGCTGAAAATGGCCTTCCACCGCCACCACGCCCGCCGGCAGTAGGCTGCCACCCCGTCCCAGCGCCGACAGCGCCCCCTCATCAGCCACCAAGCTGCCCGCCACATTTAAGTGACCCGCGACCCAGCGTTTGCGCGCGGTCAAGGGCTCTGCCGATGGCAGAAACCATGTGCAGAGCGCTCCGCCTTCCGTCACCGGACGATCTAGGGCCGAGAGGGCGTGCAGATTCTTGCCTCGAGCAATGACCATCCGGCAGCCCGCCGCCATGGCGATTCGCGCCGCCGCAATTTTGGTGACCATACCCCCGGTCCCATAGGCCCCCACCGGCTCGCCTGCCACCGCTTCAATCTCGGAGGTCAGCACCCGCACTTCAGGGATCAGGGTGGCGCTGGGGTCTTTGCGTGGGTCCGCTGTGTACAGGCCATCGATGTCCGACAACAGCACCAGGGTATCGGCGCTGATCATCTGCGCGACCCGTGCGGCCAAACGATCATTGTCGCCGAACCGAATTTCCGACGTTCCGACCGTGTCATTTTCGTTGATTACCGGCACCGCCCCCAGCCGCAGCAGGGTGTCGATGGTGGCGCGTGCGTTGAGGTGGCGCCGTCGGGCCTCGGTGTCGTCCAGGGTCAACAGAACTTGCGCCACGGTGATATCGTAACGCGCCAAAGCTTCCTGATAGGCATGGGCCAAACGAATCTGCCCGGTTGCGGCAGCGGCCTGTTTTTCTTCCAGGCGCAGCACCCGGCCCGTCAGGCCCAAGGACTCGCGCCCGACCGCGACGGCTCCCGACGTGACAATCACCACGTCCTGGCCGCGCGCCCGACAGCGGGCGATATCGTCGGCCATGGCGCCAAGCCAATCCCGACGGATCGCCCCGGTGGCATCATCCACCAGCAGCGCCGAGCCGATCTTGACGATCAACCGCCGGGCAAGACCCAGGGTTGGGACCGCCTCAGTCATCACCCTCTTCGTCCGTATCCATGATCGCCGCATCCGCTGCGGCCCGCGCGTCCCGGATATGGGCCAACAGGACGTGAAGCACCGCTTCAACCCCCTGCCCACTCACTCCGGACAGTGTCATCACCGGGCGTCCCGCCGCTTCGGCCAAAGCGCCGGCCTTGGCTGCCACCTCTTCGGCATCCAGAGCGTCGCATTTGTTCAGACCGATCACTTCCACCTTATCGGTGAGCGCCTGACCATAGGCCGCCAATTCGCCACGGATGATGTGATAGGCGCCAGCCACGTCGTCCTGGGTGCCGTCCACCAGATGGAGCAGCACGCCGGTGCGTTCGATATGACCTAGGAAGCGATCCCCCAAGCCATGGCCTTCGTGGGCGCCTTCAATCAGTCCGGGGATATCGGCCAACACAAACTCGTCGCCGCCCACCGTGACCACTCCCAGATTGGGCGACAGCGTGGTGAAAGGATAGTCGGCGATCTTGGGGCGTGCCCGTGAACAAGCCGCGAGGAACGTCGACTTCCCGGCATTGGGCAGGCCGAGCAACCCGGCATCGGCAATTAATTTCAAACGCAACCACACCCACCGCTCGGCCCCCGGCCAGCCTGGGCTGACTTGACGGGGGGCGCGGTTGGTGGAACTCTTGTAATGGGCGTTGCCGAAGCCACCATCGCCGCCGGGCAGCAGAACCACCCGTTGTCCAGGACGGGTCAGGTCGGCCAAAACGGTTTCCTGGTCATCGTCTAACACCTGGGTTCCCACCGGCACCCGCAACACCGTGTCGGCGCCATGGGCTCCTGTACGGTCGCGGCCTGAACCGTGACCGCCCCGCTTGGCTTTGAAGTGCTGCTGATAACGGTAATCGATCAGCGTGTTCAGCCCGGATACCGCCTCAATGACGACATCGCCGCCCCGACCGCCATTGCCGCCGTCGGGGCCTCCGAACTCGATGAACTTTTCCCGCCGAAAGCTCATGCAGCCTGCGCCGCCGTCGCCACTTCGCAGGTAAACCTTCGCTTGATCAAGGAACTTCATGGGCGGTTACGCCAAAAATGTATGAGGCTGACCGCCGCCGTCCGACACCGACCACTCGACTGACGAACCGGCTGATTACTCAGCCGCCGCGACCTGGGGCAGAACCGAAACGTAGGTGCGTCCGCCCTTGGACAAGCGAAAAGCGACCGCGCCGTCGATCAGCGCAAACAGGGTGTGATCCTTGCCGATGCCGACATTGTCCCCCGGATGGAACTTGGTGCCCCGCTGGCGGACCAGAATGTTGCCGGCTGGCACCACTTGACCCCCAAACCGCTTGACCCCCAGCCGACGACCGGCGCTATCGCGACCGTTCCGTGAACTACCGCCTGCCTTCTTATGTGCCATGACGCACCATACCCTTAGGCTTCGGCAGGAGCGGCGCCCGCTCCCGCATGATTGATACCGGTGATCCGCAACACCGTCAGATCCTGGCGATGCCCGTTCTTGCGCCGATAATTCTGGCGGCGCTTTTTCTTGAAGACGATGATCTTAGGGCCGCGATCCTGGGCGACCACCTGAGCGGTCACGGTCGCGTCGGCCACCAACGGCGTGCCGACGGAAACGTCGCCACCGTCGCCGACCATCAAAACCTCGTCGAGTTGGATCTCCGAGCCGGCTTCACCGGCCAGCCGCTCCACGCGGATGACGTCGCCGTTGGCGACCTTGTACTGCTTGCCGCCGGTACGAATCACTGCAAACATCGTCGTCACTGCCGTCCAAAAGAAAGCACGCGGCGGGCCGGGCCGGACCGCTCGTGGGAAGCGCCGTGTATAACGGTTGCAACTGAACTGTCAACTGTTTTGGCGTTCTCCCCATAGCGGTCGGGAGTGCGGGCCGGAGGGCTTCGATCCAGGCGGGCCATCCTGGGAGCTGGGGCCCATCTGGCGCGCTCTTTCTTTTCAAAGGGGAAAGCGGGCCTGCCTGTGTTCCCAGGACACACCGACGCGACCTAACGTCGCCGATTTCTGGGGTTTATGGCGCCACGCTTCCCTGGGGCCGCCTCGCTTTCTCCTGTTCGTGCTTTCGGGTTCGAAGGCCCTTAAGCGGGGCCTGGAAACACCGAGTCGGTTCGGCCCATCAGGCGATAGGCGATCAAGCCCATCCACTCGTGAAGCGCATCCTCGAGGATGTAGAGGGTGCTGGCCAAACCGGGCCCCATGCCGGACCCCGCTCCGACGCCGGTTCGATAGGCCACCGGGTCCGGTATCACCGGCCAGCCGATTCGGCGGAACACACCGACGGCGCGAGGCATATGATAAGCGGACGTGATCAAAACCCAGGTCTCCCCCGGTTGAGGCTTGACCAAGTCCCGACTGGCCACCGCGTTTTCGTAGGTGTTGCGGGATTCGCCGTCATATTGAATGCGCTCCATCGGCATTCCCAAACGCTCGAATTCCTGTCGGGCCACTGGGGCTTCGGTCATTTCGGGATTGGTCAGGCTGCCCGAGCCTCCGGAAAACACCAACCGGGCTCCGGGATACCGACGGGCCAGCGCCGCGAACTCGATCATGCGGTCGGCGGCATGATTGAGGGTTGGGCGTCCCCAGGCGGTTGCCGCCGAAACATCCACGGCTCCCCCCAACACAATCACGCCATCCACTTTGTCGGGCAGCATCGGCGCGGGAAACCGGCCTTCTAACGGCAGCAGCGACCAAGCCGCCACGGGCAACACCGTCAAGCCCACCAGGATCGCCACCACAAAAGCGCTGATGCCTAAACCGTAGCGGCTCCAGCGGGGCCCGCCCAACACTTGCGTTGCCAGCCCCACCACCGCCAACATCACCAAAAAGTTCCCAGGGGCCGCAAATGGCCACAACAGCTTTGACAGAATAAATGACATGGTTTCGATACCCTTTGATCCGATAGCGAGAAAGCCAACGCCTATCATACCCTCGAGCCTTGATGTTGAACCATCAAGGCTGCCCTCAGACGCCGGGCGGGCGCATCCGCGCCCTTGGCTTCGCGTCCACGAGGACGCGGGGCCGCCGTCGCGGCCCGAGGACCGGCGATGTGTCAGTATCAGGGCTCGCCGGTATCATACCCTCGAGCCTTGATGTTGAACCATCAAGGCTGCCCTCAGACGCCGGGCGGCTGTCAGCCTCGCGCGGCCTGTTCCAGCACCATCTCAAGGGCGGTGATGGCGGCGCGGTCTCGGTAAAGCCGATGCTTGTTCAGCCGGATCCGCTGCTGGATAGTCTGCCGCCACTCGACATCCCGCGCCAGCCGAACCGCGATGGCCACCATGTCGTCACGATCAGACGCCACAGTTTCGGTTATGCCCATCACAGTCAGAATCGCCAAGCCATGGCGTCCGCGCATGAGCGGGCCGGGTAGGGTGACGATGGGTAGGTCATGGGCGAGTCCTTCGAGGGTCGAGTTACAGCCCGACCAACCGATGCTATCCAGAACACTGTCAGCCAGCCCAATCGCCGCGATAAAGTGTTCGGACGGCAGTGGCGGCAGGAAGACGCAGAAGGCATCGGCGGATAGGTTCTGAGCGGCAAAGGCCCGCCGTAGACGTTCGCGAAATAGCCCGGTGACGTGATCGCCTCGGGCATAGCCAATGAAGATAAATTGGCAATCGCCAACCTCCCGCGCGATTCGTGGGAACAGTTCGTCATCCTGAGGCCGGTATTTGAACAGGGCTTGACCACACCAATACAGCATCGCGCCGGGGCGAAGGCCCAGCGCGGCCCGCTCCAGAGGGATAGCCGGTGGCTGCATGGGCTCGTAATAGATCGATAGCTGGGGCAACCGGATCAGCCGTTCGGTGTAATGATCATCACCGTCCGGGGGCTCCATCAGGGCGCTGCTCAGAAAGCCATCCAAGGTTGGGTAGCCGCTGGTTTCGGGATGCCCCCAGGCGTTAAACTGGTGACGGGCCAAACGCTGGGCCGCAAGTCGCGCCGCCATCGGGTCCATGCCAACTTCGGGATAGATTAGAATATGGGGCGCATCGGCCTGGATCGCCGCTCGCCAAGCCGCAATGCTCAATGGCCCCTGGACGAAGCGTTGGCACAAGCTGGCGGCGTGCTCGGTCTCGGCATCCCGAAGTCCGCTGGTGTGGTAGCCGAACAGCGTGAAGCGATCCCGATCCAACTGACCGAGCCAGCCCTTGATGGGAATTTTCCAGTTGGAATGAGCGCGGAAAAAACCGCTGACGATGCCAACCCGCACCGGCTCTCCTGGCTCTGGTGGTTCGGGCTGTGGCCCCGGCGGATATCGTTCGGCCATGATCCCGCAGACCAGCGCACCATAGCGAGCCTGAAGATCACGGTCGCAATAGCCCTGATAGGGCAGGTAGAAGGGCTGGCTGGTTCCGACCGCCTCTTCGAGCCCGGCGGCCTTTGATCTCCGGCTCACCCATGCGGTCAGCCCGGCGAGGGCCTCGGTGTAGGTGGCGCGACACTGGTCCACCTCGGCACCGTCCCGATAAACCAGCGGCAACTGGGCCATACACAGGCCGAACCCGGCTTTGGCATGATCTGGCGCCAGGGTTAGAGCTTGGTGGTGGTGGGCTGCTGCTTGGTCGACCTGTCCCTGCTGCTGAAACAACGTCCCGAGATTATAGTGGAAATCGGCTTGATCCGACCGAAGGGCCAGGGCTTGCCGGTAATGGGTGTGCGCCTCGTCCAGTCGGGCCAAAGCTTGTAACGCGGTGCCAAGGTTATTATGGGCATTGGCATAATCCGGTTTCAGGGTGATGGCCTGTTGATACTCGACGATCGCCTGATCGAAGCGGCCTTGCTGTTGCAGCGCGGTGCCAAGATTATAGCGGGCTTCGGCCAAATCCGGGGCTAGGGCTACGGCGTGTCGGTAATGAAGCAACGCTTCATCGAACGCGCCACGTGCATGCAGGATGTTGCCCCAATTATTGTGGGCTTCGGCATGGTCTGGGCTGTGGTCTAAGACCCGCCGGTACCACAGGATAGCTTGATCGCCATCGCCGTGCTGCTGAAGGGCGGTTCCCAGATTATAGGCGGCATCCACCAACCCCGGCTCGCAGGCCAGCGCCTGCCGGTAGTGTTCGATGGCTTCGACGAGTCCCCCCGCTTGGCTCTGCAATAGCACCGCCAGACAGTTGTGGCCGTTGGCGTCGTCAGGGCGCAAGGCCAGCGCCCGCCGATGACAGGCCGCCGCCTGTTCGATGCGACCGATGGATTTCAGGGCGAGGCCCAGGCTGTTGAGGATCGCTGGATCGTCTGGTCGGAGGGCCAGCGCCCGTTCCAGCGCGGCCACCGCTGCCCGCTCATTGCCGGTTTGGGCGGCCAGCAGCCCCCAAAGGTGCAGACTGTCCACATGGTCGGGCGTCACGGCCAAAATGGCGCGATAGCCCCGTTCGGCCAGGGCGTAACGGCCAGCCCGATGATGCTCAAAGGCTTGGGCGAAAGCTTGGGCAAGCGACATCTGGGGCGGACTCCGTATGGCTCGTCTTGGGATAGAGACAGCGTCCAGAGGGTGGGCGTCAAGGTGGGCTTTTCCCGCGCCTATGGCGACACGCCTCTCATAACGTCGCCGTTGGCGACCGACGTCGCTGTGATATGATCGGCCTTCTTATGATCATGCCGGAACCGCGATGACTGACGACCTCCACCTGACTGCGATCGAGCGTGACTTGATTCGTCACGAGTTCATGACCCGATTTGACAACGCCACCAACGTGATCGAGGGATTCAACATCAAGCGATGGGCCACCGGCCCGAAAAAGGGCCAGCCCAAAATTTCAGGCGCGGTTCAGGGGCTGATGGATCGCGGCTTGCTGACCATTATCGATCAAGGGCACTGGCCAAAGGCGGTGTTCACGGCTAGAGGATTGCAGGCGCTCAAGCGGATGGCGGCCCAGCCTCGGGCCCTTGACCCCGAGCGTTATCAACTGTTTTTGGACCAGTTGGCGCTGATTCCAGAGGTCTGATACCGGCGAGCCCTGATACTGACACATCGCCGGTCCTCGGGCCGCGACGGCGGCCCCGCGTCCTCGTGGACGCGAAGCCCCAGTGTGTGGACTCTAGGGGG
>CAIXKV010000226.1 GCA_903920145.1 uncultured Rhodospirillales bacterium | reverse complement strand
GGTTAAATCGCTGCCGTCGTCTTGCTAAAGATTGGGAAAACCTCAACCTCAGTTCTCTCGCCTTCCTTCGCTTCGCCTCTATCCGCCTCATGCTCAGAAAACTCTGCAATCCCTCATAAACTTTCGGGACGGACACTAAGGGCAGGCTTGATGAGGCAACATCAAGGCTGCCCTCAGACGCCGGGCGGGCGCATCCGCGCCCTTGGCTTCGCGCGCATGGGCGCGCGGGGCCGCCGTCGCGGCCCGATACCGGCGATGTGTCAGTATCAGGGCTCGCCGGTATCAAACGTTCGATGAGGACTGCGGTGCGGGCTTCGGCACGCGCGGCACGGGTGGAGGCCTCGGTTTCAGGAAAGCCGCTGGCGACCACCCAGGCTTGGCGAGTTTGATGGTCAAAGACCGCGATCACGTCATAGAGACCAACCACCATCTCGGGTATGCCCAACCCGTCGATAAGAGGAACCGGCAGGCGCTCCAAATGACGCCCCAGTTCATAGCCAAAGAAGCCAACGGCGCCGGTTCGAAAACGGATTGGAAGGGGAATCGACAGGGAGGGCGGCACCGGCGGCAAACGGAAACGCGCCAGTTCCTGCTCCAGGATGGAAAACGGATCACCATCCACCAGGACACCATCCACCGTGACGCCCTCGGTTCCGGCTACGATCACCCGAAACGGGTCGACAGCCAGAACGGTAACACCCTGGGCGGCCTCGTCTTGAGATTGATCTTCAGCGCCCGGCCCATCGAGAAGCGCCGCCACCGGGTCCGAGGCAAAAGGCGTAAACAACAGGACCGGATCGTCATAGGGAATCGGGGTGACCCAGATCATCAAGATGGGCCCTCCTGAAAACGCGAACCGCTTGCCCGATCATCGAGTCCTGGGGTTGTCCCATCAAAGCGGCCCTCAGACACCGAGCGGGCGCGGGTGCGCCCTGGGCTTCGCGTGCATGGGCGCACAGGGCCGCAGTCGCGGCCCAATGCCAGCAACGCCCCCTTGTCAGCGCCCATTACTGTCCAGGGCCGCTTTGCGCTGCTCGATGGCCTTGTCAGCAAGACGGCCAGTCACTTCGGCCAGTCGATCAAAGCGGTAGGTAAAGGTTCCAACACCAACAGTCAGCGAGCGCAATTCCACGATCAGATCATGGATTTCCGCCTGGGGAATGGTGCACTGAACCTCGTCCCACCCTTTGAAATCGGGCTTGGCGTCAAAACCGGAAATCTGACCGCGCCGCCCCGAAACAATCCGCTGAATCCGGCTGGTGAACTCGTTCGGCACGGCGATGGTGACAGTGAGAATCGGCTCCAACAGCACCGGCTCGCACTGGGGGAGCGCCTCGGTCATGGCAATCCGGGCCACGGTCTTGAAAGCCATTTCCGAGCTGTCTACCGCATGAAACTGACCGCTGGATAAATTCACAGCCAGATCGACCAGCGGGAACCCCAAGGGACCACGAGGCAGAGAGTCACGGATTCCCTGCTCCACTGCTGGAATATACTGACGGGGCACCGTGCCGCCGACCACGCTTTCGGTAAAAACAAACCCCTCGCCTCGAGGCAGCGGCTTCACATCCACATGGATGTCGGCAAACTGGCCATGGCCGCCGGTTTGACGTTTGAACCGGGCATGGTGAGAGACCGCCTTACGAATGGTTTCCTTATAGGGCACTTGGGGCGGGTGGAATTTAACCGAGATATTATGGCGATTGCGTAAACGATCAATCGCAATCTGAAGGTGAATATCACCTTGCCCCCACAGCACCAGCTCGCCGGTCTCGGTGCTTTGCTCTAACAGCAAGGTTGGGTCTTCTTCAGTCAGTTTCTGGATGGCTCCAGAGAGTTTCACTTCGTCGTTACGGTTTTCCGCAACGATGGCCAAACCGTAGACCGGCGGCGGCAGTGGTGGCCATAGCGGCGAGCGTTTGGGCGCCGATCGATCGGACAGAACATCGCCGGTGGCCGCCCGATCCAATCGACCCAAGGCCACCACCTCACCAGCCACCGCCTCAGTCAGCTTCCGCTGATCCGCCCCCATCATACGATAAAGGCCGCTAACCCGCTCTCCGCCCAACGTCATGCCATCGGTGACGGTTCCATGCCAGACGCGGGAAAATCCCAGCTTGCCAGCATGGGCCGCCAAATAGGTTTTAAACACCTGAACCGTAGCGATGCCTTCGGGATCGACCCCCAACCGAGCAGCGGTGCTCCTGACCTCCGGTCCCTCGTGGCGCAAAAGCTTCAGCAACCGAACAACGCCGTTATCGTTTTCGGCTGACCCCACCAGCACCGGCACGATTTGATCCGACGCCAATTCCCGAGTCAGAAGCCGGTAAACCTCTTCTTTTTCGGGCGCGACGTCTTCCAGAAGCTGCTCCAGCAAACGATCATCGAAATCAGATAGGGCTTCCAGCAACTCTTGGCGGGCTCCCTGTTCGCGGTCCCGTACCGTATCGGGAATCGGCACCAGATCCGAAGGCGCATGGGGATTAAAGCGATAGGCGCGCTCGCTCACCAAATCCACATGCCCGGTGACAACATCGCCATCGCGGATCGGAACCTGGCGCAAAACCAGCGGTCGAGCCGACACCGCCTGGAACGCTTCCAGCACTTCGCTAATCCGGGCCTCATGACCGCTGGTCAAAAGATCGATCTTATTGATAAACAAAAGATGGGGAATGGCTTGGTCGTCCAGGAATTTGAACAGCGGCGCCAGCAACGGCGCCTTATCCGGCAGCGGTTCCACCACCACAACCGCTAGATCGGCGACCATCAGCGCCGCCTTACTTTCTGCGATCAGCTCAACCGAGCCTGGACAATCGAGAAAAGACCAGCGTTCGCCTAAATACTCGGCACTCGCCAAGCCGACCTCGACACTCATTTGCCGGGCCTTTGCCTCGGTCGCGCTATCGCCTAAGGTGTTGCCGTCGCGAACACTGCCTTTGCGCGAAATAGCCCCGGCAGCAAACAATAAACTCTCCAGCAGCGAGGTCTTGCCGCTGAGATAGGGACCAACCAGGGCAGCGCAACGGGGGGCGGATTTTCGATTGGATTGGGGCATTGGCGAGGGTCCTTCCCGGTGGGTCCGGATCCCGTCCGTGCGGTGGAATGTCCCCGTCGCCCCGACGTTTTCCGGCCATATTGTCCGCGAATTCAGACCCCTAGGGTGATCTTCTGCCCGCCGTCTGTCGACCAAAATCTTTGCCCTGTTCCAGGCCCCCAACCTCAATGACAGGTTGAGGCGGGGAGCCTGGAGAATCGGCGATCCGGCTTACCGCAAGGATGCGCAGAACCGTTGAATCCGCAGACAAGCCTCGGTCAGAACCTCGGTGGAGGTGGCGTAAGAGATGCGGAAGAACGGTGCCGTCCCAAACGCAGATCCCTGCACCACCGCAACGCCTTCGGTTTCAAGCAGAAACGTTACAAAGTCGTCATCGGTGTTGATCGTCTTGCCATCGGGCGTGGTCTTGCCAATGGTCCCGGCGCAGGACGGATAGACGTAGAACGCCCCTTCCGGCTTGTGACAATGGATGCCTTCGGCTTCGTTCAACATGGCCACCACCAGATCCCGGCGGGCTCGGAAGACCTCCGCCCGCTCCTTGATGAAGTCCTGAGGACCATTGAGCGCCTCGACCGCCGCCGCCTGGCTGATGGAGGTCGGATTGCTGGTGCTCTGGCTCTGAACCATGGCCATCGCCTTGATCAGCTCTTTCGGGCCGCCCGCATAACCGATTCGCCAGCCGGTCATGGCGTAGGCTTTGGAAACGCCGTTCACGGTCAGGGTGCGGTCGTAAAGCCCCGGCTCGACCTGAGCCGGCGTGGTGAAGACAAAACCGTCATAGACCAAATGTTCATACATGTCGTCGGTCATCACCCAGACATGGGGATGACGCAGCAGCACGTCGGTCAGGGCCTTGAGTTCGTCTCGGGTATAGGCGGCACCGCTGGGGTTGCTAGGCGAATTCAGAATCAGCCACTTGGTCTTGGGCGTGATCGCTGCTTCCAGATCCGCTGGCTGAAGCTTGAATCCTTTTTCTGGCGGACAGCTCACCGGAACCGGGGTTCCTTCGGCCAATTCCACCATGTCGGGGTAGGACACCCAGTACGGCGCAGGAATGATCACTTCGTCGCCGGGATTGAGGGTCGCGACCAAAGCGTTGTACAAAACCTGCTTGCCGCCGACCCCGACATTGATCTGCTCGGGGCTGTAGGTCAGGCCATTTTCGCGAAGAAACTTCGCGGCGATGGCCTTCTTCAGCGCCGGCGTCCCGTCCACCGGGGTATATTTGGTATCGCCGGCCCGGATGGCGGCAATCGCCGCCTCTTTGATGGTGTCAGGGGTGTCGAAATCAGGTTCGCCGGCGCCGAGGCTGAGAACGTCCCGACCAGCCGCCTTTAATTCGCGGGCTTTTTGAGTGACGGCGATGGTCGGCGAGGGTTTGATGCGCGCAAGACGGGAAGCGAGAATCGACATGGGAAAGGGTCCCCAAGGCATGAAGGAGGCAATAGTGCGCGCCGACCATACATCCGACCCCGCTTCCGAACAAGACTGCCGGCAGGATCAACCCGCATTGACCATCGGAGCGGTGCGACGGCAGATCGCCGCTCGACTGGCGGCAGCGAGGCTTGACCAACCGGCCCTTGACGCGCGGATTCTGATGGGGCACGCCCTGAACCTGAGCCGCGATCATCTGTTGACGCAAGCCGATCAGCCGGTTCCAGCGGAGGCCGGGCTTCGTCTGGAGGCCCTGGTGGTACGGCGGCTGGCCCGCGAGCCCGTCTCGCGCATTCTGGGGCGGCGCGAATTCTGGAGTCTTGATTTCACCCTGGCCCCAGAAACCCTCGATCCGCGTCCCGATTCCGAAACCGTGGTGGAAGCGGCCTTAGCCCTGACCCCGGTTGATGCCCCCCTGGCGATTCTGGATTTGGGGACCGGCAGCGGGTGTTTGCTGTTGGCGGTGCTGAGTGAACGACCCCAAGCCTGGGGTCTTGGGATCGACGCCAGCTCCGGCGCCGTAGCCGCCGCCGCCGCCAATGCGGCCCCGTTGGGCCTGACCGACCGCGCCCGTTTTGTCCAACGAGATTGGACACAGCCGGATTGGCGCTCTGGTTTGGTCGAAGGGATCGCCTCCCCCCGATTTGACGTAATTCTGGCCAATCCGCCCTATATTCCTGACGGAGATATTCCAGGTTTGGAACCCGAGGTGACCCGGTTCGACCCGTTGGCGGCTTTGGCTGGCGGCACCGATGGGTTGGACGCCTATCGCCGCTTGGCGCCGCAGCTTCCCGATCTCCTGACTCCCAACGGAGTCGTGGTGTTTGAGGTGGGATTCGGCCAAGCCCGTCAAGTCGCCGCGTTGTTTGTTGCCGCCGGACTTCAGTGTCTTGGAACCCGCACCGACCTCGGCGGCATTGAGCGCTGCGTCCTGGCACGTTCCGCCCGGCGCTCGATCGGATGAAAATTGGAATCACGGCAAAAATTTGGTTGGAACCGCGCGCCTTCACGATTAGGGTCCACACCGACAGCCGGTCGCGATCAGGATCCGCCCAACGTCAGGTGGAACGGATGCCGTCGGACGCCATCGGGCCATTCCAGGCCATGGAAGGCAAAGGGATGGGCGGGCGCGTTCGCGTCTCCCCGGTTGTCGTGGCTCAAGGTTGTCATGGCTCAAGAGCACGGATTTCCTGGGCTCTAAGACGGGGGCCGCAGCTTTGTCATGGGGCTGTGGGTACCGGGTAGATTCCGAGAGATGCCAAGCAAATGGCGTCGTGACCTGACCAACCGAACTTCGACCCTCCAACACGGGGCTCCGCTGAGGCCGAATGAGACAGGGACCAAACACCAGACGCTCTCGCAGCCGGGGTAATGGCCGTCGGCAGAATGTGCCGCTGCGCCACCAGACCTTCGACAGCAACGGCCCGGATGTCCGGATTCGCGGCAACGCCTTCCAGGTTCACGAAAAATATCTGGCGTTGGCCCGTGATGCCGCTTCCAGCGGCGATCGCATCGCCGCCGAGAACTATCTCCAGCACGCCGAGCATTATTTTCGGATCATCAATCAGATCAACGAGGCGTCGGGCGAGAACAACCAACAGCGGGGCCGCAATGGCCGCAATGAAGGGGGGCCTCAGCTCAATGGCCAGGATGACGATGATGACGATGAAGAGGCGGTGGTTGAAGGCCGGGTGTCCATGAATGCCTGAGGAGCGGTGAGGAACTCTGCCCAATGAGGCATGACGGGATCGCGGGCGTCCAGCCCGATCCCGTTCTATGCCCCCGATCCTGCTCTATGCCATCGAGCCTTGGCCATTGAGCCTTGATGGTGACTCATCAAGGCCACCTTCGGCTTGCCTTTGGCTTCGCGCCATGGGCGCGGATGCGCCCGCCCGGCGTCTGAGGGCGCTGCGGATGTGTCGCTGCGGATGTGTCAACGTCCAAGGCCATTGGTGTTATCTGTTCGGAGTCATGCGTTGGCACCATTCCAACGCCCGGTGCAGCATGTCCTGAGCGATTTCTTCGGGATCGCGGCCCTGAGTGTCGCGCACCGTGAGCAGTAACACCGCCGCGCGGATCAGAGCTTCGGCCAGTTTTTCATCATCGAATCGGGTTTCGCGGCTCATCACGTAGAGATGATTCAGCACCGTAGCGAATTCCGAGTCGTGCAAGGCCTTGGCGCCCCCTGCCGGTTTTCCTTCCGTCGGTATCACGGGTGCCCCGAGCGCACAGCCCGCAGCACCGCCTTGCCGTCCCGGCACTGGCTCTCGATGCCGACGCCGCAGGGTTGTGGCGTGAGAGTCGAAGCGAGGCACACTCGAACCTCCATCAGATACTGCTTCTTGCAGATCACCGCGAGGCTGTTTTCGGCTAGACCCGGATTGGCCGTCTGAAACGCCGCCTTGAGCTGGCTGATCGTCACCGGCAGGTCGGCGGCGGGCTGCTGGTAGGCGTCGGGGATACGGATCGATCGGTACGCACGGGCCGCTTGCTCGAAATAGGCCTCCATGGTCAGCCCGGTGCAGGTGCCGTGCTTATCCCATTCATGCCGGATCAGGCCGCGTGCTGGCATGAGTGGCAACATCTGGTTGACCAAGGCTTCAGGAACGCTCTGGTTACCCGTCGTGGCGCAGGCTTCGGGATAGCCACCGTTGGCATATTGCGGCCACAAGCCATGCAGCACAAAGCCATAGCGTCGCGCAGGGGCGCATTGATCCGGGGCGTTGTTCCCACCGGGAGAGGCACAGAACTCCGGCGACCAGGACAGACTGAGCAGGTAAGAGTCAAAATGTCCCGGAGGAGCGCCCGATTGGGCCCAATCCCGCGCCGCAGCGGAGTGGCTGCTTCCCAGGGTCATCTCCAGAGCGAGCAGCAACAGACCAGCCACCAGCCTCGCCGGGAAAGAGGCGATCGCAAAGAAACGATGGGTCATCTCACCAAACCTTCGACTAAAAGGCGATCAAGTCCCGTTTTCCACTCCAGGCTTGCGGGGCGTATCGGTGCCGTGGACGCCCAGGGACTTTAATTTCCTGTGAAGGGCCGAGCGTTCCATGCCGACAAAGGCCGCCGTGCGGGAGATGTTGCCGCCGAAACGAGTCACTTGAGCCAAGAGATATTCCCGTTCGAACACTTCTCGCGCATCTCGAAGCGGCAGCCCCATGATCTCGCCGCCTTTGTCCCATTTCAGCACGGTTGGCGTGATGGCACCGATCTCGGGGGGCAGTTGATCGGCCCGGATCAATTCGTTGGCGTCGCCGTTGCTCATGATCAACAGCCAATCAATGCAGTTCCGCAGTTGCCGGACATTGCCGGGCCAGTGATACGCCTGGAGCGCCGCCAAGGCATCCTCGCCAAAGTCCCGAATCGGCAGACCCGAGGCCTGGGCCGATCGCTGCATAAAATGGCGGGCCAATAGCGGGATATCCTCCCGCCGTTCGGCTAGCGACGGCACTGAAACCGGGACGACATTCAGTCGGTAGAAAAGATCCTGACGGAAGCGGCCGGCCTCGATTTCGCTGGCGATATCGCGGTTCGATGAGGCCATCACCCGGACGTCGACTTCAACCCGCGCGCCGCCGCCCTGGCGGACAAAGGTATGCTCCTGAAGCACCCGAACAATTTTCCCCTGGGTTTCCAAGGGCATATCGGCCACTTCGTCCAGCAGTAGCGTGCCGCCATGGGCCTGTTCCAGAACGCCGGTTTTACGTCGTCCGCCGTCGCTCGGCTGGTCGCTGCCGAACAGCTCAATCTCCAGGCGATCCGGGCGCAGGGTGGCGCAGTTCAGGGCGACAAACGGACCGTCCGCCCGGCGCGACCGGCGGTGGATTAACCGCGCGACCACCTCTTTGCCGCTGCCCGCTGGCCCCGAGATCATCACCCGGCTGCCGGTGGGCGCAACCTTGTCGATGGCTTGACGGACTTGATTAATGCTGGCCGATTTGCCGACCAATTCGAAATCGCCCCCAGCCCGGAGGCGCAACTCAGCATTTTCACGCTTTAATCGCGCAGCTTCGATGGCGCGCTCAACGAGAAGAAGTAAGCGATCGGATTTAAACGGCTTCTCGATGAAATCGTAGGCGCCAAGCTTGATGGCGGCCACGGCGGTTTCGATGGTGCCGTGACCACTGATCATGACGATCGGCAGGTCGGGGTGGTCGCGCCGCAACTCGGGCAGCAGTTCCAGGCCGTCGAGCCGGCTGCCCTGAAGCCAGATATCCAGGACCACCAGACTGGGCCGTCGTGCCTTGACCTGGGCTAGCGCCTGGTCGGCATTGCCGGCCTCTCGGGTCTTCATGCCCTCGTCACTGAGGATCCCCGCAATCAGCATGCGGATATCCGCTTCGTCGTCCACGATCAGAATATCATGCGCCATGGGCCATCTGCTCTAGCTGCTGCGGTCCAGCCGGCTCCCGCGATTCTGTGGCCGGCAACGGAAGGTCTTGGGTGCTGGGAATGATCAGGCTGACACGGGCGCCACCCTCCGCCCGGCTTTCCAAGAGCAACTCGCCACCGTGATCTTCCATGATCTTGCGCACGATGGCGAGTCCAAGCCCGGTTCCCTTGGTTCGGGTGGTGACATAGGGCTCCGTCAGACGGTCGGGTTCGATGTCAACCGGCAGTCCCTTGCCGTTGTCCTCGACCACGATGGCGACCCGCGTCTCGCTGGCCTCGACCCGGACCACGATATGGCCGGGGGGGAGCGTCGTTTCGGGCTCGCTGGCTCGCCCATCGATGGCATCGGCGGCATTTTGAAGCAGATTGGTCACGGCCTGGGACATCTGCCGGCCATCGCATGGCACCGTGCGCTTTTGGGGTGGCAACAGGCACTCAAACCGGATGCCAGCATGGGCGCTGGATTGCAGGAACACCGCCTGCCGGCAAATATCGTGAATATTCGTTGGCTTCATCACGGGGGTCGGCATGCGGGCAAAGGCCGAGAACTCATCGACCATGCGGCCAATGTCGCCCACCTGACGAATGATGGTGTCGATGCAAATCTGGAAGGTATCTCGGTCGCTGGTAATCTCTTTCAGATATTTGCGACGCAGCCGTTCAGCGGAAAGCTGAATCGGCGTCAGAGGGTTCTTGATCTCGTGGGCGATGCGGCGAGCGACGTCGGCCCAGGCTGCCGCGCGTTGGGCCGAGAGCAACTCGGTGATGTCGTCGAACGTGACCACATAACCCCGCGTTTCCCCTTCGGCGACTTCGGCGGCGATGCGGACCAGCAAGGTACGGGTGGTAACGCCGGGACGGCGCAGTTGAACTTGAGATTCCGCCAGCCTGCCGGATCGGCGGGCCAAAGCTTCCATCAATTCGGCCATTTCGGGGACGCTCTCGACCAAGGGCCGCCCGACCATGCCCTCGGGTTCCGCCACCCCCAGAAGCCCGACCGCCGGTTGATTGAGCAAGGTCACGGCGCCGTCCTGGTCAAGCCCGATCACCCCCGCCGAGACTCCGGCCAAAACCGCCTCGGTGAAACGGCGCCTAAGATCTAACTGCTGGTAAGCGTCGACCAGTTCGGCCCGCTGTCCTTCGATCTGGCTGGTCATGCGGTTGAAAGCGCGGGACAAGGTGCCCAATTCGTCGTCGGCGGCGGGTTCGGTCACGCGAACCGACAGGTCTCCCGTGCGAACCCGCTCGGCAGCGCCAATCAGCGCCGAGATCGGGTGGATCAATTGGGTGGCAAAGTTCAGCCCCATCCAAACCGCCGCCAGCAGCAGCAACAGCGCGACCACCAGGAAAATCAGAGTGAAGGTGATCTGAAGGCTGGAGCGACTGCCTTCGAGTTCGGCATATTGCTTGACGGCGTCTTGGGTGGCAGCCAAATGGGCCAGCACCCGCGCTTCCAGCACCCGCCCCACAAATAGGTAGGTATCCGAAAAGCGATCGAGCCGGACCAGGGCGCGCACTCGGTCGTCGGCTTCGTTGACCAGCAGCACCACGTCGCCGTTGCGGGCCTGTTCCAGCACTGAACGCGCCACGGGTTCGAATTCGAGGCTGAAGGTAAAGCTCGATTGGGCGAGAATCTGGCCGGTCGCACCGTCGAACACGATGGCTTCGTTGAGCGCCCGAAGCACGGCTTGGGTCGACACCACCTGATTGAACAGGCTGGGGCTGGCGATCAGACGTTCGGCCTCGTGGTTAAGGTCGTTGGCCATGGCCAGGGCATCGGCCCGGATGTTTTGCTGGTGTTCGTGAAGATAAGCTTGAGCAACTTCCAAGGATTCATGAACCGCCGTCCGCACCCGGTCACTGAACCATTCCTGCATGCCGGCGTAAAAAAAGATCGCCGAAAAGGCCGCCATCAGAATGGCCGGTGTCACAGCCAAAACGCTGAATCCCGCCACCATGCGGACGTGCAGTTGTGATCCGGCCAAGCCGCGTCGCCGACCGATACCAATCTGGACGATCCGCCGGGCGATCAGAACACCCAACAGGAGGAGCAAGGTCAGGTCGAGAGTCAGCAAAAGCGTGACGGTGCGGGGATTGCTTTGGCCGAAGGGGGAATTTTCGGTGAGGGCCGCGTAGGTGGCCACTCCGGCGAGGATCGCGGCGACCGCCAGCATGACCGCCAATTTTTTCGCGAGCCCGACCCGGCTGGCCCACCGCAGAATTCGGTGCCAAAGGGAGACGGAATCCGAATTCGGACCGAGAACCATAGAGGACTCATGACGGTGTCGTCGTGGCGGCCACAACGATCCGATGGAACGGCTCCAATCAGTCCGGCGCCGTGGGCATGGGATTGCCGCCACATCCTGTTGCCCGCAAGATACACTTATTCAGCGGACAGAAAAAAGGGTTTTTTACGTCCGCGAGACCCAGAGGGACAGGGCAGGGCGATGCTGACCCTATTTCAGCCCACGAATCACCTGGATATCCAGTTCTCGAATTTTCTTACGCAGAGTGTTGCGGTTTAGGCCGAGAAGCTCCGCCGCTTTGATTTGATTGCCTCGGGTGACAGACAGGCTTAAAGCAATCAAAGGACGTTCGACTTCGCGCAGAACCCGCTCATAAAGGCCGGCGGAGGGCAGACCGTCTTTGTGAGCAGCGAAGTAATCCTTGAGATGACGTTCAACCGCGACGCTCAAGCCGTCGCTTCGATGCTCTTCAACCACGGGCATTGCCGGCAAAGCGTCGGCAATTTCCGTTTCAATGACATCAACCCCAATCACTTGTTGGGAATAGAGCGCAGCCAACCGCCGGACCAGATTTTCCAACTCCCGGACATTCCCCGGCCAGCGGTACCATTTCAACCGCTCCATTGCCGCCGGGTCCATGGTCTTGGCCGGCAAGCCCTGAGCGACGGCCTGAGCCAGGAAATGGCGAATAAGGTCGGGAATATCCTCGGTGCGTTCCCGCAAGGGGGGGAGTCGGATCGGAACCACATTCAAGCGATAGAACAAGTCTTCGCGGAACTGACCTTGCCGGATCAGGGTTCGCAAATCGCGATGCGTCGCCGCGATGATCCGGACGTCGGTCTTAATCGGCATCCGCCCGCCGACGGTGGTATATTCGCCTTCTTGAAGCACCCGTAGCAACCGGGTTTGAGCCTCCAACGGCATGTCGCCGATTTCGTCCAGAAACAGCGTGCCGTTTTGGGCTTGTTCGAATCGACCCGTAGAGCGTGCTGTAGCTCCAGTAAAGGCACCTTTTTCGTGCCCGAAGAGCTCGGACTCAATCAGTTCGCGTGGGATCGCCGCCATGTTGATGGCCACGAACGGCCCGTTCCGGCGTTTGCCGTAATCATGGAGCGCGCGGGCCACCAACTCTTTGCCGGTCCCGGACTCGCCAGTGATCATCACCGTCAGGTCAGTGCCCATCAGCCGGGCTAGCACCCGATATATCTCCTGCATTGCCGGCGAGCGGCCAATCAGGGGCAGTTGATCGTCGGTGTCGCCGGTGCTCGGTTGAGGGGCGACCACTGCCAACGGTGCGGTCAGAGCCCGGTCAACGACATTGATCAGCTCTTTGAGATCAAAGGGTTTGGGGAGATACTCGAAGGCGCCGCGCTCGGCGGCCTTGACCGCCGTCATCAGCGTGTTCTGGGCGCTCATCACGATCACCCGCAGATCGGGGCGGATTTTCTTGATGCGCGGAATCAGGTCCAGGCCATTCTCGTCGGGCATCACCACGTCGGTAATGACCAAATCCCCTTGGCCGTCGGCAACCCAGCGCCACAAAGTTGAGGCGTTGCCAGTGGTGCGGACATCGTGGCCAAGCCGGACCAGTGCTTGATTCAGCACGGTGCGGATGGCGCGGTCGTCGTCGGCGACCAGAATGGTCGAGGCCGGCATCAGGGCCGCTCCCGGCTCGGGTCGGCGGTCGAATCAAAATCGGCGTGCATGGGCAGCGACACCTTGAACACAGTGCGGCGCGGAAGGCTGTCGAAGTCGATTACGCCTCCGTGATCGCCAACGATCTTGGCGACCAATGCAAGACCCAGGCCAGTGCCGTTGATTTTGGTGGTGACGAAGGGGTCGAACAGGTGCGGGCGCAGCTCGCTGGGAATACCCGAGCCATTATCCTGAATGCTGACCAGCAGGGGCAGGTGAACTCGCCGGTCGGAATCAGGCAGGGCCAGTCGGGCGCCGTGCTGATAGGCGGTGGTGATCACGATCTCTCCGCCCATTTCTGGAGCAGCCTCTGCCGCATTTTTAACCAGATTGAGGAAGGCCTGGATTAACTGATCACGGCCCCCAAAAACTGCCGGCAGCGAGGGGTCATAGCGTTCGACAAAACGGACATGGCGCGCAAAACCATTTTGGGCGAGTTTACGGACATGCTCTAAAACCGCGTGGATATTAACCGGGCCACGCTCCAATGGCCGCTTGTCGGAAAACACTTCCATCCGGTTGACCAGAGCGACGATTCGATCCGCTTCGTCGCAGATCAGGCGGGTTAAGACCCGGTCCTCTTCGCTCGCATTTTCCTCTAGCAATTGGGCCGCACCTCGAATCCCCGAAAGCGGGTTTTTCACTTCGTGGGCGAGCATGGCGGCCATGGCTGTCACCGATCGGGCCGCGTGGCGGTGGGTCAATTGATTGTCGATTTTTTGGGTAATCGAGCGCTGATGCAGCAGGATCACCGCCTGATCGCCTTGGCAGCCGAGCGTCGCAACCTGGGCCGTTACAAGCTGGCGGCCCGTGCGCGGGGTGTCAATCAGGATCCCATCCTGGGTCACGCTGCTTTGTTCCCGGAGAACCTGTTTGATCAGCCCAAATAATGGGCAGTTGAGTGGCAGCACCTCGTGCAGATTCATCCCCAGCAAAAGGGCGGCGCTGGAGTCAAAGAACGCTTCGGCCTGCTGGTTGACAAAGCGGATCACCGCATCCTGATCGGTGGCCAGCACGGGCTCGGGCAGTGCGTTGAGCACGGCTAAGGCGTCGGGCATCATCGAAGCGCGTCGCTGCCGGGAGCCCGCCGGGTGCCGCAACGACGAGACCGGACGCGCCATCAGGAAGCCTTCCGTTCAAGGGCGGGGCAGTGGTCGATAAAGGGCTGAAAAAATGTCCGCAGCCGCGTTCTGACCGTCTCGGGCGTGGTCAGGCGGTTGATCTCGGCCCGGAACTCCGCCGAACCGGGCAGTCCTTTGCTGTACCAAGCCAGATGCTTGCGAGCGATTCGGAGCCCGTGTTCGCGACCATGATGCTCCAACATCATCTCGAAATGCTCCAATATGATGGCCAATTGGCGGGAGAGGGGTGGGTCGGCGGGCGCTGTGCCCGAATGCAAAAACGCCGCAACTTGGGCCAACAACCAGGGGCGACCATAAGCGCCCCGTCCGATCATCACGCCATCGGCCCCGGATTCGGCTAGGCAGCGGGCCGCCGCTTCGGGCGAGTCAATGTCGCCGTTAGCCACCACCGGGATGCTGACCGCCCGCTTGACTTCACCGATGAAGGGCCAGTCGGCTCGGCCCTGGTAAAACTGGCAGCGGGTTCGCCCGTGAACCGTGATCATGCGGATTCCGCTGTCTTCAGCGATCCGGGCCAGACGCGGAGCGTTTCGGTTGTCGTGGTCCCAGCCGGTGCGCATCTTCAGCGTGACGGGAACTGTCACAGCGTTGACCACAGCATCCAGAATCCGGCCAGCCAACACCTCATCCCGCATCAGGGATGACCCCGCATGGCCTTTGACCACCTTCTTGACCGGGCAGCCAAAGTTGATGTCGATCACGGCGGCGCCCTGGTCCTGGTTCAGGCGGGCGGCTTCGGCCATGACCTCAGGCTCGCAGCCCGCGATCTGAACCGCCATGGGGTGTTCCTCGGGCTCCGAGGTGGCCATGCGAAGCGTTTGTCGGGTGGCCCGCACCATCGCCTGACTGGCGATCATTTCCGAAACCACCATGGCCGCGCCATGACGTTTGACCAGCTTGCGGAACGGCAGATCCGTCACGCCCGCCATTGGCGCCAGGATGACCGGATTGGCCAGCGCCAGTGAACCAATAATAATGCCCATTTTGTAGGCGTTACCTTCTAGGGCCTGCTAATTATACAAGCCTAACACGGTGGATATTGCCTTTGCAAGGCAACGCCCCTGACCTCTGGTCTCCGAAAACTTCAGGTGTGGCCAGTGAGAAGCACTTGGTGGACAAATTTGACGCCGATATAGGCAAGGGTGAGTAAGAGGTAGGCAGACAGCGCCAGCCGCGCGGCGGCCCGTCCTCGCACCCCGGCGCGGGTCTGAGCGATCAGCAATCCCCCGATCACCAGAAAGCTTGCCACCGAGAATAGGGTCTTATGATCCAATCGCAAGGCCACGCCTTGCTCGTAGTAAAGCACCGCCATGCCCGACAGCAGGCCGACGCCAAGCACCAGTTCGGACAGCGCTAGCAATTGGACCTGGAGCGTCTCGCTTTCCGCCACCGGCGGCAGGGCGCGCGACAGTGGGCTGGCGCGTTTGGTCTTGAGGGCTCGTTCCTGGAGCGCACCGGCCAGTGCCGCCACCGCCGCCAGTGTCACCAGGGCGTAGGTGGCGACCGACACCACGATATGGAGGTCAATCCAGAAGCTGGGGGCGCCGAGCCCAAGCCGTCCCTGGGGACTGGCCGAAGCCAGCACCGCGAGGACCATCAGCGCCAGCAGATAGGGGAGCAACAGTCGGACCATCCGCCAAGCCGAAGGTGTCAGACGACACAGCCCAGCGAAAAGCAGCAGACAGGCCGCAACGGTCACGGAAAGCGCAGTGGTCAAGCCGGTCAGCCAACTGTTGGCCACTTGAAACAGAACCCAGGCCATCGGACTCAAGGTTGCCAACCCAAGAGCTAGCCAGAACCACCGATCGCGGCCATCCCGTCCGGGCGAAGCCGGGCGGAAGCCCAGGGCGGTCAAGGGCAGCATGGCCATTAGGGCCAGAACGCCGGGAATATAATGGGTCTCCATGGTCCGAGTTCGCCCCGCCGATCACAACATGCAGGAAGCAATCATGCCGCGCGGTTTCGCCCCCGTCACCCGCTAATACCAACGGCCCTAGACAATGATCCGTGCCGTTGGTATCGGGCCGCGACGGCGGCCCCGCGCGCCCATGCGCGCGAAGCCAAGGGCGCGGATACGCCCGCCCGGCGTCTGAGGGCAGTCTTGATGAGTCACCATCAAGGCTCGATGGTATTAGAGAGAACTGGGATGGTGCCGCGCCGTTCGACAACACTCTGGACATGGGCCAAAGAGCGGAGCAAGGCGACGCGTTCAATGGTCAGTTTCAAGTGAACCACCTTCGATATTTTTTAGAATGGAATTCGGAACGGAATGTCACCTGAACATTAGGTAGTGCCTTGTGTTTTTTGGCACCCGTTTCGAGTGTGTTCTGGTGGTACCACGCGATAACGGCGCGTAGCACCACAGTCGTGTGACACGCGGTCGCGTGTGACCGCGATCACTGAGGGTGAGTCTGTCCGGCTGTTAGGGGGGTATGAGTAGCAACGATCGCGGTAGGGAACCGGGTTGCCCCGGTCCCCCCGCACAGATCCGTACAGGCGGCTTTCCCGCATACGGCTCCTACCTTGGGTGTTTGACGGCAAAGCGCTGCTGCGGCCAGGGGTGAAGGATTCGCGGTTTTGGGAGCCAGTCATCGGCAATTCGTTTCATCCGTTCCCATGTCACCGCCGCCGTCTGGCTTCGTCGCCGAAGCGTTCGCCGCCACAGGTCAGTTACATGGTGCCGAAAGCTCACGAGTACGTGGAAGTTTGTCGGTACCGCGTGATAGGTGAAATAGCCGGTGACAACCTGTTTCAGCCAGCGCCCTTGCTCCGGGATTGACTGATGCAGTCGTCGTCGCAGTTTTTCCTTGATTTCATTGAGCTTTACCATCTTACGGTCGCTGCGCCTCTTCCTCCTGACGAGGAATTTTCCTTGGCGTGATTTTCCGCATATGAAGGTAAATCCCAGGAAGTCAAAGGTTTCCGGCTTCCCAAGGCCGCGCTGCTTACGGTTGAACGCCGCATGGCGCCCGAACTCGATCAAGCGCGTCTTGTCCGGGTGGAGCGACAACGCGAACTCCTCGAACCGTACGCGCATTGCATCGAGAAACCGACGGGCGTCGGCCTCGTGCTCGAAGCCGGCCACGACATCGTCGGCGTACCGCACGATAATCATGTCGCCGATGGCCTCATGCCGTCGCCAGCGTTCGGCCCAGAGGTCGAGGACGTAGTGCAGGTAGATGTTGGCAAGCAGTGGGGATGCCACCGAGCCCTGCCCCGTTCCCCTGTCGCTGACCGTCCCACCTCATCTTCGAGGATGCCCGCCCGTAGCCATTCCTGGCTCACCGAATCGAAGAAAGATCGGATGTCGGCGTCCAGAATCCAGTTCACCTTCCGCGCGGTAATCCCCACCACCAGGGCGTCGAGCGCATCATGTGGTCCGCGTCCGGACCGAAACCCGTACGAGAACCCGAGGAAGTCTTCCTCGTAGATGGCGTTCAGCACCATGACGGTGGCGCCCTGGACGATCTTGTCTTCCAGGGCGGCAATCGCCAGCGGCCTCTGTTTCCCATCCGCCTTCGGGATATACGTCCGGCGGGAGGGACGCGGTCGGTACGCTCCTCGGTGGACCCGCCCATGCAGGTCAGCGAGACGGGGCTCGATGTCTGCCTCGTAGTCCTGCCACGTCACGCCATCCACGCCGGGGGCGGCCTTGCGCTTGAGCGCGTAGAACGCCGTCCGAAGCGTATCGACGTTGATGTGGTGGAGGAGCGCGGGGAACCGTTCCTTCTTCCTTTGCTTTGCGGCTTGCCGTACACGGTCCAGCGCCTGGGTCACGCGTGCCCGGTTCTGTGCCCGGTACGTGCGTTGCTGTCCCGCGTTTCCCTTGGTCCCCGCCCTTGGCTCCCCCGGCTCCGCTGCCGGGTACCCGGCTTTGTTCGTCGGCTTCACAGCTACTATGGCAGGGTCTGACTTCTCGCGCCCATGCATCATTGGCTACGGCTCCTCGCCTTCCCAATGCGTACCGGTTCCGCAGCCGCCTGTGCCACGATCCGGTCGACATGTCCCAAATGTAGCGTATCGCGCTCGGCGAGCCGGCGCGCCATCTCCGCGTCGACTCGCTCACGCTCTGCGACGATCATATCCAGCGCTCTGGACACTAGCATCATCGGCTCAACTGGTGTCGCTAGTGTCGGTGTCGCTTGTCACGCGGTGTCAGCCAAGTGTCGGTGTCGCAATCGGTGTCGCAATGTTGCCAGACGTACACCCGCCGGTCAAGGTCGGCTACCAAGAAAAAACCGCCGCCCCAGCGCCATCCGAAGGGTCGGCTTTACTGACCCTCCCAAGTCCCCGCAGTCGGTGTGGGGTAAGGGATGGCGGAATACTTCGCGGCGACTTCGCTTAGCCTTCGATTGGTTTTCCATAAATGGGGGTTATGCGATATATTTAATTTTAGTAAAATTGCATATTATTAGCCCGACAGTGCCGGCCGGCTGCTGCCATAACCGCCAAAGCGAGGCAGATGGTGGGATGTCCCTTACCAACTGGCGCCGAGCCAGAAGCCCGGCATCACCCGTGACCAGGAGATGACCCGGAGGATCGCAATCGGATACGGACTGGACGAGGCCCTGGACACCACGCGGTAAATCACCGCCCAGCGTTTTCGAAAGGTCCAGAACAGGACATCATGGCCGGTGATGTCCATTCGCGTGTGTCCAAGGCCGGGAGTCCGTCCAAGGCGATCCAGGGCGTCATGAAGATCATCGACCCAGCGGGCCGCCGCGTCCTCATTTTCGATGGCGTCGGCCTCAAGGTCGATGTCGTTCTGCGCGTGAAGCGTCAGGAGGTAAGAAGCTCCCACCGGTCACCCGGCCTTTTCCACCCGCCGGGCGGCAATCCGGGCCTGGCTCCGCTGCCGCCCATCGTCACCGGCAATGACCTTGCCAGCCTCGGCTTGCGCCAACCCTTCGGCAATCATGCCGCCAAGCCCCTCAAGGCCCTTGGCACGCGCAGCCTCGAAATGCAGGAAAAGGCGCAGGGCCTCACGCACCACTTCGCTGGCCGAGGTGTACAGCCCGGAGGCCACCCGTTCCTCGACTTGGTGGGCCAGTTCCGGCGTCAGGGAAATGTTCATCGCGGCACCTCCGATAACAAGGTATGGCAAACCCTGTTATCGTTCAAGGCGCTTGATCCACCGCCGGGGCCGGTCTTTGCCTGTCAAAGACACTCGATGACCACCGCACGCTTCCAGTAGCTGTTGCCGGCGGTGGGGATGACCATGGGATCGGCGGTCCCATCGGTGGGCACACAGAAGCCGCCGCGCCATTTCCAGGACTGGGCGATGATTTCCTGGAAGCGGTCGAGGGGCCTGCGCACCAGAAGGCAGACGCCGTCGACCCAGTGCTTGAACGCGCCCGGCCTGGGATCGAGATCGGACAGGCCGAGGCCCTGGTAATCGCCCTCGATCAGCGCGCCCCGGCCGCAGACGATGGCCCGGTGGATGCGCGTGCCGGTCAGCGCCAGGGTTTGCTGAGGCGCCTCGGTGGTGGTGATGAAACGGACGCCGAGCAAATACGGCACCTGACCGTCGATGCAGGTCGCCGAACCAGAGGCCTCGCTGTAGAGCAGCTTGAAATCCGGGTCCTGGAACAGCTCCAGCAGGGTGGTGTTGTCGAGGTAGCAGTTGTACCAGCCGTCGATGTCCGGAACGTTGCTGTCACGAAGCCGCGCCACGGCGGTCAGGATCAAATGCACGGTCAGACGATCGCCGTCGACGAGCTGCGGTGTCCCGGCCCGACCATTGGGGCGCAGAATCGCCGGTGCCACCGCCGCAACCACCGGATTGCCGGCGGCGCCATCGGAAACCGCAACGCCCGACGAAAAGGTCAGTGTGCCCGAGGCCCCGCCGAAGGCGGCAAGGGATGAGGCGTTGGTGGCGTCGCGCGTGGTGCGGCTGTAGACGCCGGCTCCGACGGTCACGGTCATCGGATTGCCGGCGGCGCCATCGGAAACCGCAACGCCCGACGAAAAGGTCAGTGTGCCCGAGGCCCCGCCGAAGGCGGCAAGGGATGAGGCGTTGGTGGCGTCGCGCGTGGTGCCGGTCAGGCTGTAGACGCCGGCTCCGACGGTCACGGTCATCGGATTGGCCGAAGAGACCGATTACGGTGACACGATTACGGTGACAGATTACGGTGACAGTGCACTAAATTAAAATTACGATGACAGCGCCAATCCCGTGCTTGATCGACAAGGCCAGCGCGAACCGGGTTGAAGGCGACGTAGCGCAAGGCCGCGCAAAGATGTGCCTCATCCAACGCCACCGAGCCAAATCGGCCCTGCCAGAAATTCCCGGTTCGTCGCCGTTCATGGACGCGTCCGGCATAGCGGCGATGAACCGCCGCCAGGGCCACGCCTGAGACCGTCC
>CAIXKV010000225.1 GCA_903920145.1 uncultured Rhodospirillales bacterium | reverse complement strand
GGTTAAATCGCTGCCGTCGTCTTGCTAAAGATTGGGAAAACCTCAACCTCAGTTCTCTCGCCTTCCTTCGCTTCGCCTCTATCCGCCTCATGCTCAGAAAACTCTGCAATCCCTCATAAACTTTCGGGACGGACACTTAGACGTTGACACGTCCGCAGCGCCCTCAGACGCCGGGCGGGCGCACCCGCGCTTGGCTTCGCGCCATGGGGCGCGCGACGGCGGTCGCCGCCGGGGATACCAACGGCACGGATCATTGTCTAGGGCCGTTGGTATAACAGCGCCGCCCCCTCACGGAATCATCATGGTTCCGTGAGGGGATTCAGATTCCGGTTTTCGAAGGCCCTCGGCCTTTGATCGATCCAGAGTGAAGCTCTAGTAGAAGCAAGGGGGCAAAGCCCCCTTTTTTGTTTGCCGTGGTTGCTGTGGTTACCGCCAGATCGGTTTCCCGCTGCCGGGCAGGCCGAGGCTGGACCATTTGCGCGTGACCTCATCAATCACGGCGTCGGTCATGTGGAGTTTCCGGCCCCACTCGCGTTTGGTTTCGGGTGGCCATTTGTTGGTGGCGTCGAACCCAACCTTGCCGCCCAACCCGGATTCGGGGCTAGCAAAATCCAAATAATCGATGGGCGTTCCTTCGATCTGGGTCAGATCGCGCACCGGGTCCATCCGGGTCGAGACCGCCCACATGACGTCCTTCCAATCGCGACAATTGATATCATCATCGACAACAATCACCCATTTGGTGTACATGAATTGACGTAAGAACGACCACACGCCCATCATAACACGTTTTGCGTGTCCTGGATAGGCTTTTCGAATTGAGACTACGGCAATACGATAAGAACATCCCTCTGGCGGTAACCAAAAATCGACAATTTCCGGGAATTGCTGGATCAAGAGCGGGATGAAGACTTCGTTCAGCGCCTCGCCCAAAACGCTGGGCTCGTCGGGGGGGCGGCCCGTGAAGGTTGACAGATAGATTGGCTGACGGCGCATGGTGATGGCGCTGATCTGGAACACTGGGAAGGGTTCGACGGCGTTATAGTAGCCGGTATGGTCGCCATAGGGGCCTTCGGGGGCGGTTTCCTCGAGGCTGATATGGCCTTCGAGGATGATTTCGGCTTGGGCCGGAACCTTGAGCGGCACGGTTTTGCAGTTCACCAGCTCGACCTTGCGCCCGCGCAGCAGGCCGGCGAATTGGTATTCTGACAAGGTGTCGGGAACCGGAGTCACCGCCGCCAGAATGGTTCCAGGGTCGGCGCCCAACACCACCGCCACCGGCAGCGGATCCTGGTGGCCGGCTTCCTTCCAGCGTCGGAAATGCTGGGCGCCGCCGCGATGCTTCAGCCAACGCATGATGCATCGGTCGCGGCCCAACACCTGCATGCGGTAGATGCCGAGGTTGAAATTATCTTCGCGTCGGTCGCTAGGCCCCTTGGTGACCACCAGCGGCCAAGTGATCAAGGGGGCCGGCTCTTCCGGCCAACAGCTTTGGATCGGCAAGCGCCCCAGATCGATGTCGGTGCCCTTGAGTACCACGTCCTGGCACGGCCCGGAGCCAAGAGTACGCGGCTTCATAGCCAGGACGGTTTTCAGCAACGGTACCATTTCGAGGGCGTCCCGAAAGCCGCCTGGCGGTTCGGGCTGGCGTAGGAAGGCCAAGGTTTCGCCCACCGCCCGCAATTGATCGGGCTCGCGGTCCATCCCCCAGGCGACTCGCTCGACGGTGCCGAACAGATTGACCAGCACCGGCATCTCTGCCGGGCGGCCATCGGCCAGGGTGACATTTTCGAACAGCACCGCCGGCCCTTGCTCGGCCAGCAAACGGGTTTGAATTTCGGTGAGTTCCAGGACGCTGGAGACCGGCGTTTTGACTCGGACCAACCGGCCTGTGGCCTCCAGCCGGTCCATGAAATCGCGAAGAGAGGTGTAAGGCATGGGCGGGCGGGACTCCTGGTGTGGCGCTCTGCAATGGCGATGCTGAATCGAGACAGAAAACAGCAGCCTTGGCATGGGATCAAGATGCACTTGCAACCGCCGCCGGGACAGCTAACATCTCGTCCCATGAGTTTTCTGGATCACATCAAAGCCTGCAACTCCGGCACGGTCTCGGGCTACTGGGAATTCCGGGTGGCGGGCGTTCGAGTCGGCTGGGTACGACCAGCCTTGGCGCGGCGGCTGACTGCGTATCCCGACAGTCTGCGGGTCAGTGATGGCCTTGTGGAGATGGCCGACGGGCTTGACAGTTTTGACATCCGCACCGCCGCGATTGATCGCGTGCTGGACGGACTGGTTGCGACGGGTGAAATCTCGCGCAAACGTGGCGAACGCTATCCGGTCTCGCCGGCTTGGGGCTCGGTGCCGCTGCTGGCCATTGACCGGGCCGCAGTGAGTCATTTCGGCGTCGCCGCCTATGGCATCCATGTTAATGGATTCGTTCGCCAGCCGGATGGCGAGCTGGCGTTATGGGTGGCGCGACGCAGCAACGACCGCTCGGTGGCGGCGGGGAAGCTCGACAATCTGGTTGCCGGAGGCCAGCCGGTGGGCCTGACGCTGGCTGAAAATCTGATCAAGGAAGCCTACGAGGAGGCCGCCCTCGGTCCCGAACGAGCGGCGCGGGCGGTGCCGGCTGGGGCCGTGACCTACATCATGGAGGCGCCAACCGGCCTGAAGGTCGATTGTCTGTTCGTCTATGATCTGGCACTGGAGCCGGACTTTGTGCCCTGCAATACCGACGGCGAAGTGGAAAGCTTCACATTGATGCCGTGGCGGCATGTGGCCGAAATCGTTCGGGATACCGATGATTTCAAGTTCAACTGCACCCTGGTGATCATCGATTTCTTGATCCGTCACGGCCTGATTCCCCCGGACCATCCAGACTATCTGGCGCTTACGGCGGGTCTGAGGCGTTGGGGGTAGGCTGTCTTTTCTTTTGGAAGGGCTGGGAATACCCAGCCGATTCTTCTCGCCGTGACCTCGCGCGCCCATGCGCGCGAAGCCAAAGGGTGCAGACGAGTTCGCCCAGCGTTTGAGGGTGGCCTTGATGTGCCAGCATCAGATGCCGGGCTCGATTCACATAATCGCGGTCGGCTTCCTCAACCCCAGAACCCGGTCAACCGCAAACAGGGCTTCGCTCATGCTAATGGCCGGGTTCTTCTGCCGGTAGGTGGCCGCAGCGGCCAGCCGTCCATCTCGTTGGTAAGCATCGCGCAGGCTAGGCAGCACATCGGGGCAAACAATCATCATCGACTTGGACGAAGCTTCGGAAGAGGTGTTCATGGCAGCCGCCGAGGTTGTTGGTCGAGTGACTATATGACGGGTCTTGGTGACCTATTTTTGGATGATCCGTGTATCTTTTGTCTCATCCCATCGAGCCTTGATGTTGACACGTCCGCAGCGCCCTCAGACGCCGGGCGGGCGCATCCGCGCCCTTGGCTTCGCGCGCATGGGCGCGCGGGGCCGCATCCAGGTTTGATCCGTACAAAAGCCATCACGGCTATTGATCTGGAGGCATTGTATGCCTACAATATCCAACGTCGAGGCGGCGAGGCGGATTTTGGGGCAATCGATCCGTTAACCGCGATCGTCCGGGCTGTTGCCCACTGACTGATCATAAAGGGAGATGTTCTATGATCGATGCTCTTATTATTATATCTGTGACCGCGTTCCCATTTGCCATGAGCTGGGTATTATATGCCCTATGCAACCGTTTTAGGCCATGACTTGGCGGCTTCGTCCTCGAAGGCCTATCGGATCGAGCCTTGATGATGAGACATCAAGGCTCGATGGTTTTAGATAATCACGCTCGGGCCGCTTGGGAATTGACCAAGAGTTTCGGCAAGAATTTCAAGAACATGTCGGGTCTCGGCCCGATCAATGGGAGCGCCGAGGCAGATTCGGAGAGCTTCCGGTGTGTTGTGGCCAACGGCGAATAGATCGCTGGTCGCGGCCGCAATGCCTCGTGCTCGGATACAAGCCGCAAAATTAACTCTGTTCCAGCCTTCGGGCAACGGTAACCACATGTGAAAAGCGTCTCGTTTGCCGATAAAGCTGCCCGAGGGCAGAATCTCGGTGGCAAGCCTGTTGCGGGCCACGGCTTCTTCACGAATGGCATCCAGTGCGAGGTGGGCCGTTCCGTCGAAAATCCAACGCCGAGCCACCGCTGCGGTTAAAGGGGAGGCGATCAACGCGGTCGAGCGCAGGGCGGCCCCAAGGCGCCAAGCTTGTCGGGTGTCTGGGGCCATGACGTAGGCAATGCGGAGAATGGGTGACAGGCATTTGGCAAGACTGCCAATATAATAGACGTTTTCCGGCGCAAAAACGGCCAAAGGTGGCGGCGTTTGCGCCGCCAAAGGGCCATAAATATCATCCTCAAGGATCGGAACGGCATATTCGCGGGCAAGGCGAGCGATCTGGCACCTGCGTTCGAGCGTAAGGGATGCCGTGGTTGGATTCTGTAGGGTTGGGATGCAGTAGAGGGCTTTTGGTCGATGCTCCGAGAAAATGGCGCGCACCGCACCCGGATCGAGGCCGTCAGCATCCATGGGAATGCCAATTACCCGCAGTCCGAGTTGTGCGGCAACAGCTTTGAAGCCGGGATAGGTCAGAGTTTCAGCGCACACCGTGTCGCCTGGGCGGGCCAGGATTGTCAGGAGAGCCAGCAGGGCGCTTTGCGTCCCAGGACAGGTGACAATGCGTTCGGGCGAAACATCGGGTAACCTCTGATGCAGCCAGGCCGCGCCAGCACTTTGGTTTTCCAAGGTCTCCCGAGCGTCGGGATATCGCAGAAAATCATGGGGTTGCAAGCTTTCGGCCAGCGCGATGAGACCCTGCCGCAGGGATTCGATGATCTTCGGATTTGCCGGCAGCGGCGGCTGGTTCATGCCCATGTCCACGAGGCGCAACTCGGATGCCGACGCCTTATCCTCGAAACGTGTCGAGACGGGGGCGCGGACGAAGGTTCCTTGTCCAACCCGAGCTTCCACCAGCCCTCGGTGCCGCGCCTCGTTGTAGGCTCGAGTAACGGTGGTGAGGTCTAGCCCCAAATGCTCCGCGAGTGTTCTTTGGGGGGGGAGCCGGTGTCCGGGCATCAACCGACCGATGGCGACATCGCTGGCGATTGCGTCGGCAATGGCGAGATAAGCAGGCTTGTCCCGGCTGCCGATCTCCGGTTTCCAAGCAACAGTCTCCGACGCCATGATCTTCCCTTATCCTCCAGCCGCAGCCAGGAGATCGGACAATGATGGAAATTGTATGGATTGACAAGGGAGATAGGATGGCACTGTGTCATTGTTATGGCGCGCCGGTATGACAGCAGACAGCAGACCACCTCTTCCTTCCCCGAACGGATCTCGGTAAGCTTGGGCTCCGAGACCTCACGCGAACATCGCGAACGTCCTATGGCTGATTTGAATTTTTCCCAGGTCGAAGCGGCTTTGATCGAAGCCAATGTCACCGTTATGCGGGGCATGCGCGATAGTCTGCTCCAATTGGGGCTGCAAAAAGTCCATCCTTGTCCAACTGTTGATGCCTTTGCCGAGCTTTTGGGCGACCAGACCCCTGATTTAGTGGTGGTGGATATCGATCACCCTGACATTGACAGTTTTAAACTCATTCGATGGTTGCGGAACGATCCCGATTTTCCAAACCCATTTATTTGCATTATCGCCACCACTTGGCAACCGACTGAAGCCCTCCTTCAGCGAGTCAATAACTCTGGAGCTGATGCTTTGCTGGTAAAGCCGGCTTCGGCTCGCCAGTTGATGGATCGAGTTCTGGCTTTAGTCGATGGGCGGAAGAAATTTATCGTAACCGCCGATTACACGGGACCGGATCGGCGTCGGCAGCTACGGGATAGCGTTCATATGCCCTCCCTGGAACCCCCCACCAGCTTGCGTCTCAAGGCGACCGGAAGTTGGGATCGAGGGGGCGCTAGCCTCGTGGCCAAGGGGGTCGCCTGGATCGACGAGCAAAAAGCGATTCGCGACGCTTTCCATATTTCCTTTCTCGTGGCTTATGCCGAACCCGGTTTGGCAACCGAGCCGCCGGATCGGCTGGCCTTGGACCATGTGGCGCGGATTCCTCCGGTGGTCGATGATTTGCTTCGACGAGTCGCCAAGCGAGGGCTGGATTCCCGCTTTGAAAGCGCGTGTAAGGCGATTCTGGAGACTGTGGAGCGCATCGGCAGCAATACCGAGTTTCCGCCGGCCATCAATGATCTGGTTCAGCTTCGAACCTTGGGTCTGGGGCTGATACGGGCGCTTCAGCCCAGTCGATCGGCTGATGTCGTGATGAAAGAGGTCTCTGGAGCAGCGGCAGCTTACCGCAAACGGCTGGAGCAGCTCTGGGCGGCCAAGGCGGCCCAAGGGCCAGGGGCAGGAGCAGCAGGCGCGGAATCGTCCACCTCCTGATTTGGTGGGTCGGGCGATTTTTTCCCGCCTTGAGGGCCGGCTCGTTATAGAATGAGTGCACCGCACCAGCGGTCTTCGATCGCATTTCCCGAGCCCCAGGGACATCTGCCCGTGACTTCCACCATCTCGGATATCGACCGCCTGGCCGACCTGGTCGGCATCGAGCCCTTTTTTCACGACATCTGGGGCAATCGCCATACCGTAAGCCGTGAGACCAAGGCGGCGCTGATGGGGGCGCTGGGTCTGGCCGTCGAGGGCGAAGCCGAGGTGGCCGCCAGTCGTCGCCGAGTCGAAGAGACGCCCTGGCGTCGGTTGTTGCCTCCGGTGCAGGTGTCGGGCGCCGACGAATCGCTGGTGGTGCCCTTGACTCTGGCAGAGGCCGACAACGAAACGGGGCTGGCCTGGAGCGTGATCGAGGAGGGTGGGGCCACCCATCAAGGCGAGGCTCGCCCCGCCGACCTGCCGATCGCTGCCGATTCGGTGCTGGATGGCCGCTTGCGGCATCGTCGGCTGCTGACGCTGCCGGTACGCTTGCCTTTGGGCTACCATCGGCTAATCGTGACTCAGGGCGAGCAAACCGCCGAGCTGAGTCTGATCGTCGCTCCTGACCGCTGCCTGTTACCCCAGGATGTGGTTCCCGGCGGTCGTAGCTGGGGTCTGGGGGTTCAGTTGTACGGCGTGCGTAGCACCGGCAACTGGGGGATGGGGGACTTTTCCGATCTGGCCGATTTGGCCGAGCGGGCCGCCGGGTGGGGAGCCGGAACCGTGGGGCTCAACCCGCTGCATGCGCTGTTTCCCGCCGATCCTAACCATTATAGCCCCTATTCGCCCTCCCATCGGGTCTTCCTCGATATCTTTTATATCGACGTGATTGCGGTCCCGGACTTGGCGGAATGTCCTGAGGCGCGCGATCTGATCGGCAGCTCCAACTTTCAGCGCGCCTTGGCCGAGGTTCGAGCTTCGGAGAAGGTGGACTATCCAGCGGTGGCGGCGCTCAAGCGGCCCGTACTGGAGCGGCTGTTTGCCAGTTTCCAATCCGGTCACTTGGAACCCACGACGGCCGAGCCGCCGGTGGTGAGTGCCCGTGCAGCGGCATTCCGGGCTTTTCAGGCCGAGGGCGGCGAGACCTTGGCGCGCTTTGCGTTGTTCGAGGCTCTGCACGAGCATTTTTATGGGAGTGATCCGTTTCGCTGGTCCTGGCAAAGCTGGCCTGCCGCCTACCGGGATCCCGAGAGCCCCGAGGTGGCAGCCTTTGCCGCCGCTTACGCCGATCGCGTGACGTTTTTCCAATATCTCCAATGGTTGGCCGACGATCAACTCGGCGAGGCCGCCGCGCGCGCGCGGGCCGCAGGCTTGACGTTCGGCTTTTATCGTGATCTGGCGGTGGCCATTCAGCCCGGTGGTGCGGCGGCTTGGGCGGCGCAGACGGTCATGGCACCGACGGCTCGAGTCGGAGCCCCGCCCGATCAGTTCAATTTGCATGGCCAGGATTGGGGACTGGCGCCCATGTCGCCGGTGGGGTTGGTCGAAGCGGCTTATCGTCCGTTCATCGCGGTGCTGCGGGCGAATATGCGTCATGCGGGCGTGTTGCGCATCGACCATGTGATGGCGCTTCAGCACCTCTATTGGATTCCGCCCCAAGGCGGTATGGGGGCTTATGTTTCCTATCCTTTTGCCGATCTGGTGCGTTTGGTGGCCTTGGAATCCCATCGCAACCGCTGCGTTGTGATCGGCGAGGATTTGGGGACGGTTCCTGAAGGCTTTCGCCCGGCCATGCAGCGGGCCGGTATTCTCTCTTGTCGGGTGTTCTATTTCGAACGGAGTCATGACGGCGCCTTCCTGCCGCCCGAGGCTTATCCCGAAGGCGCCCTGGTTACGGCCACCACCCATGATCTCGCTACCCTTAAAGGGTTTTGGCAAGGGGTTGATTTGCGGTGGCGAACTGAACTGGGGCTTTATCCCAGCGACGGCATGCGGGACGGCGAAGTCACGGCCCGCGAGCACGACCGTTGGCGGCTCCTTCATGCGTTGGAGCGTGCCGGCCTGCTGCCCGAGTCCCTCCATCCTCGCCACGGCTTGCCGCGCTTTGACGAAGATCTGGTGGTGGCGATCTATCGCTATTTAGCGCGGACCCCCAGCCGGTTGTTGATGGTGCAACTGGAAGACATCTTGTCTGAAGCCGAACAGCCCAATCTACCCGGCACCGTCGATCAGCACCCGAACTGGCGTCGCCGGACGGCGTTGTCACTAGAGCAGTGGAGCCGGGGCGAGATGCCGGCCCGGTTGGCGGCGGCGATCAAGGCGTTTGGGCGTTAGCCAACAGTGGGTCAAGCTCGCCGGTTCGCTCTGTCATACCGGCGAGCTTTATCGTTGGTCCATGGACTCTCACACCATCGAGCCTTGATGGTGACTCATCAAGGCCGTCCTCAGACGCCGGGCGGGCGCATCCGCGCCCTTGGCTTCGCGCGCATGGGCGCGCGGGACCGCCGTCGCGGCCCGATACCGGCGATGTGTCAGTATCAGGGCTCGCCGGTATTACCGCTTTCCGGCGGCTTCGGCCTTCCACTGTTGAAGTTTGCGGTAGATGGTGGAGGGGCTGATTTCCAGCAGCGTTGCGGCTTTTGGCACGTCGTCTTCGCACTGGCGCAAGGCTTCCTGAATGATCTCTTTTTCCACCAGCCACAGGGGCCGGATCGAAGCACCGCGAGTCTCGGTGCCGGTGCCGTTGGCTCGAATGGCGGCGGCCGGTGCCGCCACGCTGTCTTTGGCGCGGGATTTGAGAGGTTCCGGCAGCATTCCCGGTTCCACCAACTCGCCGTCGTGGAGCACCACCACGTTACGGACGACATTTTGAAGCTGGCGTACATTGCCCGGCCAGTCATAGGCGCGGAAGACGGCCTCGACCTCGGGACTAAAGCCGGTGAATCGCCGACCTTCCTCGGCGGAGTAATCCTTGAGAAAAGCGCGGGCGATCAGCACGGCGTCATCTTCGCGATCGCGTAGCGGCGGCAGGTGGAGTGGCACCACATGAAGCCGGTAATACAAATCCTCGCGGAATCGGCCGGCTTCGGCTTCGGCCAACGGGTCGCGGTTGGTGGCGCAGACGAAACGGACATCGACCTTTTCCACCCGTGAACCGCCCACCGGCTGGACGGTGCCGGTTTGGATAAACCGCAGGAGCTTGACCTGGATATCCAGGGCCATTTCGCAAATTTCGTCCAGAAACAGGGTTCCGCCATCGGCGGCCTGAGCCGCGCCCACCCGGTCGGCCGTGGCGCCGGTAAAGGCCCCTTTGACATGCCCGAAAATCTCGCTTTCCAGCAAATCTTTAGGAATCGCCGCGCAATTGAGGGCGACGAAGGCCCGGCCCCGGCGTGGGCTGGTCCGATGGATGGCGTCGGCGGCTAACTCTTTGCCGGTGCCGCTTTCGCCGGTGATGAACACGCTGGCCTTGCTGGGGGCGACGCTTTCGATGGTGCGGTAAACGGCCTGCATCTCGGATGACGCGCCGATGAAGTCGTGGAAACGGTCCCGGTCGAGGGTTTTGCGCAGAACCTCCACAGCGCGCGTCAGCCGCTTGCGCTCCAACGCGTTGCGCAAGGTGACGTTCAGGCGGGTGGCGTTGAAGGGCTTGACGATGAAGTCAAAAGCGCCCTGGCGCATGGCCTCAACCGCCGTATTGACCGAGCCATGGGCGGTGATAACCACCACCGAGGTATCTGGCGCCTCTTCACGGATGTGGCGGAGAATATCGAGGCCGTCCATATCGGGCAGCTTGAGATCCAGCACCACGGCGTCAGGAATGGCGTCGGCGAGTGCCGCCAAGGCGGCGGCGCCGGTTTCCACATGGATGACGTTATAGGACTCTGAACGCATGTACTCGGTATAGACCCGAGCGAGCGGCACAGTATCTTCGATTAGAAGAATGGTTTTAATGTGTGAGCCGCTCATGGGATTCGTCCGATGGCATGGGGGCCGGTTCGGCCCTGGCGGCGCGCCTGGAGGCCGGACGGGTACCGTCCTCACCATAGGCGATCGGCAGGGCGGCTTGAACCAATTTCTGAAAAGCGGCTTATTGGCTAGCCCAGATGATACGGGCCATCCAAGCCACATCTCCCTTCAGGAACACCCGGTCAGGGTGGGCGGGGTTAATCGATTTCAATTCCATTCGGGTTGCGGTTTCGCGTGTCAGTTGCTTGATCAAGACCTCTCCCGCCACGCTGCGGACCACCACCCGATCCCCACGACGGATATTGGCGGACGGCGAAATGACGATGTGGTCGCCGTCGCGGTAAACCGGCTCCATACTGTCGCCGCTGATTTCCAGGGCGTAAGCTTGGCAGTCACCAACATCGGGAAACAGCAGTTGATCCCAACCATGGCCAATCGGACAACCAGCTTCATCGAAATAGCCCGGATCGCCCGCTTGGGCATACCCAATAACAGGAATGCGCTGGGTAGTATTTCGAGTCTGGACTTGAGACGGGGCGATCAGGGCCACAAACTCGTTAAGTGAGGCCCCGGTGGCGCTCAGAATCTTGGATAGGCTCTCAGTGGACGGCCAGCGCAACTTGCCGTCGCCCGTGGCGCGCTTGCTCCGGTTAAACGTGGTGGGGTCGAGCCCCGCCAGCTTGGCCAGCCCGGAGACAGACAAGCCCTTGGCCGAAGCCAAACGATCAATTGCCCGCCAAATATCATCATGTCTCAGCATAGCGCCAGTGTCTCACAGACTGGCGGCTCGGTGTTAGGAATAAACGCGCAATATCGTTTATTTAAGGAGGAAATGCCGTTTTGTATGTCATATCACCCTCTTTCTGACCATTGGGCCTTGATGTTGCACATCAATCCTCTTCACCCTCCAGGGCCTCGTGATCGGTCGGTTCCGGGGGCTGGTAGGCCAGGAGCGGTAGCGGAACGGTGGCCGTGGCGGCATCGGGAGCGACGACCAACGCCATGACGCGGAGCGAACGTCCATTCAGGGGTACCGCTTGGCCCATAGCGTAAAGGGTTTCGTCCGTGCCGCCGTCGGCGAAGACTGTGTCCAACAGACATCGCCAGCCCAAACCGCCGGGCAGAATCGGCAGCGTTACCGACAGCACGCCGTAATGGGCATTGACCCAGATCAACAGGACGTCGTCGTGGGAGGGTTTGCCATCCAATCCCGGATAATTGCCGGCCATGCCGTTCAGCCCCAAACCCAGACAGCGGGCTTGGCTGTCGCGCCATTCGTCGCTGGTTTTTTCGGTGCCGCGTGGGGTGAACCACAAAATATCCTTGAGCCCATGGGCCGAACGATCCTGACCATGGAGAAAGCGGGGGCGGCGTAGAACCGGATGGTCTCGACGCAACCCGACCAGCAGGCGCACAAAGGCCAGCAATTCTCGGTCGGCGGCGGTGATGTCCGGCCAAGGCAGCCATGACAGCGCATTGTTATGGCAATAAGCGTTGTTGTTGCCGCCTTGGGTGCGACCAATTTCGTCCCCTGCCAACAGCATCGGCACGCCTTGGGACAGTAGCAGCGTGGCTAGCAGGTTCCGCTTTTGACGAGCCCGCAGCTCGATAATCGCGGGATTTTCGGTTGGTCCTTCGGCGCCGTGATTCCAACTGAAATTGGCGTCGGTTCCGTCCCGGTTTCCCTCCTGGTTAGCGAGATTGTGTTTGCCGTTATACGAGACCAGGTCCGTGAGGGTGAATCCATCATGGGCGGTCACAAAATTGATGCTGGCCCAAGGCCGCCGCCCCCGATGCTCGAACAAATCCGCCGAGCCGGTCAGTCGGGCGGCCAATTCCGGCAGCATGCCGGGATCGCCCCGCCAGAACCGGCGGACGGTATCTCGGTACCGATCATTCCACTCGGCCCAGCCCGGCGGAAAGCCGCCCAAACGATATCCGCCTGGTCCCACGTCCCAAGGCTCGGCAATCAGCTTGACCTGAGCCAGAACCGGATCCTGGCGGCAGGCGTCGAGAAAGCCGCTACCCTGATCAAATCCGTTGGCCTCCCGAGCCAAAGTGGTGGTCAGGTCGAAGCGGAAGCCGTCTACATGCATTTCCGTCACCCAATACCGCAGGGACTCCATAACCATCTGGAGAACGCGCGGGTGAGTGAGGTTCAGGGTGTTGCCGGTGCCGGTCTCGTCTACATAGTAACGCCGATCACCGGGATGAAGGCGGTAATAGGATAGATTGTCGATTCCCCGGAAGCTGAGAGTCGGCCCCAGATGATTTCCTTCGCCGGTATGATTGTAAACGACATCCAAAATGACTTCGATTCCGGCTTCGTGGAGCCGCGCCACCATGGTCTTGAACTCATGGATGACGCCTGTTCCCAGATAACGCGGCTCGGGAGCGAAAAAGCCCAGGCTGTTGTACCCCCAATAATTCTGAAGTCCTTTGGCCACCAACAAACGGTCGTCCACCAACGCATGGACCGGCAACAGTTCAACGGCGGTTACGTGTAGCGCCCGCAAATGGTCGATCATCGCGGCGGAGGCCAATCCGGCAAAGGTGCCGCGCAGGGCTTCCGGTACGTCCGGGTGACGATGAGTCAGGCCTCCGACATGGGCTTCATACAGAACCGTCTCGGACCATGGCACCTGGGGCGGGCGATCATTCCCCCAGGTAAAGGCATCGTCCACCACGAGGCATTTGGGCATCAACCGGGCGCTGTCCCGACGGTCAAAGCCCAGATCTTCGCGGGCACCACCGACTCGGTAGCCAAAGTGAGCATCACCCCATTTCAAGGGCCCCACCACCGCCCGAGCATAAGGATCAACCAAGAGCTTATGCGGGTTGAAACGGTGACCTTGTTCGGGCCGGTAGGGGCCATAGACCCGATAACCGTAAAGCTGGCCCGGACGGACATCGGGTAGATAAACATGCCAAATTTCGTCGGTGTACTCGGGCAAAACGATGCGGTGGGTTTCCCGCTGACCGTTGGCGTCAAACAAGCACAGCTCGACCTTTTCGGCATGAGCCGAAAACAGCGCGAAGTTGACACCAAAGCCGTCCCAACTGGCCCCAAGCGGATAGGGCCGCCCTGGCCACACCGCCATGACACCGCCTTCCCGTTTTGGCATCACCAAGCCCCTCCGCATGCCAAGGCCAGCACCACCGGGCGCAGGCTGAAGACCCAGGGACGAGAAAGGAAGGGCAGGGGAAAAGCGGGTGGGGAGCGGGTCATGGCGGTGAGGGGGCTCGCGAAAACTCCGGTTATAGTGCTGGTTAGCACAGCTCCGGCGGCCTTGGCACTGCTAACCCGGCGTTGTCTCTATCCCGGTGATACCGGCGAGCCCTGATACTGACACATCGCCGGTATCGGGCCGCGACGGCGGGCCCCGCGCGCCCATGCGCGCGAAGCCAAGGGCGCGGATGCGCCCGCCCGGCGTCTGAGGGCAGCCTTGATGAGTCACCATCAAGGCTCGATGGTATGACTGGTCGGGTCGTCCATAACAGCGACACATCGCCAGTCCTTAAGTCTGGATTCAGAGCGTCACCGATAACCTGACCTCGAAGCCTAAGCAAAATATGGTTTTTTGCCATGAAATTT
>CAIXKV010000224.1 GCA_903920145.1 uncultured Rhodospirillales bacterium | reverse complement strand
TCGCTCGGATATCTCAACTTGTCCCGATTGTACTTCGGGCGGTTTTTCTCTGTCCACATCGGTAGCCCCTCCTTCGGGCTGCCTGACAATGAATCACAACTGATTCTTATGATTCAACAACTTTCGGGACGGACACTAAGGGCGCCGCAGACGTGTCAACGTCCAAGGCCATTGGTATTACGCGGCCCGGTGGCGACCGGGAAGAAGGCGAACCAGCAGGCTGCCTCGAATTCCGGCCACCAGGGACAGTAGATAGAAGACCCCGGCGGCCAGGATGATCGCGGGACCAGAGGGCAGGTTGAACCAAAACGACACCACCAAACCAAGCCAGCCGGACGCAAAGGCAATGGCAAAGGCGACCAGCGCCATCGACCACAGTTCGCGCACCCAAAAACGGGCAGCGGTGGCCGGCAGCATCATCAGCCCTACCGCCAACAGGGTTCCCAGCGCCTGAAATCCGCCGACCAGATTGAGCACCACCAGGACCAGGAAAGTCAGGTGGGTGGCTCCACCACCGCCACCGACGGCGCGCAGAAAACCAGGGTCGAAGCACTCCACCACCAAAGGCCGATAAATCACCGCCAAGGTCAGCAGGGTGACGCTGGCAATGCTGGTAACCAGGATCAGCGCGGCATCGTCCACCGCCAGCACGGTTCCAAACAGCACATGGAGCAGGTCGACATTGCCGCCCCGCGTGGAAACCAGCAGCACCCCAAGCGCCAGAGAGATCAGGTAAAAGGAGGCAAAACTGGCGTCTTCCCGCTGTTCGGTGGCGCGGGCCACCAGCCCTGATAGCGTCGCTACCGCCAAGCCCGCGCCAAATCCGCCCAGACTCATGGCCGGCAGAGACAGGCCCCCGATGAGAAAGCCAACGGCTGCTCCGGGCAAAATCGCGTGAGACATGGCGTCTCCCACCAGACTCATCCGGCGCAGCACCAGCAACACCCCAACCGGCCCGCAGCCGGCGGCCAGGGCCAGGGTGGCCACCAAGGCTCGGGCCATGAAGTCATAGGCCACGAACGGGGCGATCAATCCGGCATAAAGACTGTGCAGAACGGTCATCAAATCCCCTCCCGGACGCAGACCGGCGCCGCTTCGTCCCAGGCTTCGGATTTCAGGCGGGCGCGGCGCCGCATGTCAGGGGCCAGGGCCTCGGCGGTCGGCCCCCACGCCACCAATTCCCGTGCCAGCAACAGAGTCTCAGGAAAATGAGCCCGGACCTGTTCGAGGTCATGGAGGACCGCCATCACTGTCCGCCCTTCACCGTGCCAATGCTTGACCACATGCAACAAGTCCTCGGTGGTTCGGCTGTCAATGGCAGCAAAAGGCTCGTCCAACAGCACCAACTGGGCATCCTGAAGCAGCATTCGGGCAAACAGCACCCGCTGGAACTGGCCAACCGACAGGCTCCCGATCGAGCGGCGCTCAAAGCCGCCCAAGCCCACCGCCTCAAGGGCGCGCCGAGCCTCCGCCACCAAGGCACCGCCAATCGCCCGGAACGGCCCAACCCGGCGCCAATGCCCAAGCTGGACGGTATCGAGGACCGAAATCGGGAAAGTCCGGTCAATTTCAGCCTGTTGGGGCAGATAGGCAATATCGGTTCGGGCCAGCCCCTCATGGTGGATCATGCCCGTGAGCGGACGGAGAATGCCGACGAGTCCCCTCAACAAGGTGCTCTTGCCCGCGCCGTTGGGGCCAACCACCGCCGTCAGCGAACCGGCCCGCAACAAGCCCGAGACATGATGAACCGCCGGGTGACGCTCGTATCCCAGAGTCACATCGTCCAGCCGCAAGATCACGCTCATATCCACCCCAGAACCCGAGCCGTCGCTGCCCATAACACCAAGCCCATCACGCCCGCTCCCAACAGCCGCGCCCCGACATTCGCGCCGAGGAGCGTGTAAACAGGTCGAAGAGGGTTCATAGCGGAGGTGCCTTTCGGAAGGGGCGTGATCTGGCTTCATTATGTAACAGTATAACATTAAGTTCTCGAGTGCTGTCAAGGGGGCGGTGGCCCATCTTGGGAGCGCGGGCATCCTGCCCGCTGTTCGAGGCTTACCGTCGATGCCCGCGCTTTCAGGGGGCCAGGCCCAAAAAATCCCATTTTGCGGTAAAATATACTCAACCATAGAGCGGATTTATTTTTTATTTGATTTGTAAAATGATAGTCGTAACAATTGTTCTTGACGGCTTTTGGTGGCATTTTTGTTGGATGAGATGGCATAGGAGTGTATGTTATGGCTAATGATGCTCATGGAGAGCAAAATGCTGGTGGGGATGTCGGTCAGAAGACGCAGGCTTTTGGGGCGTGCCGAGGATGTGATCGGCGGGCAGGGAAAGGATTCGTCTCAGAAGGGGTGAGGCGGGGATTGGTTGGGTGATCTTTGGCTGGGTTTGGGTCTAGCAGAGTGTTGATTGGGCGGGCGAAAGCGGACATTCTGGGGGCTCGCCCCAGCCGGTGGGGTCCAGATTTTTGGAGTTGCCATGTCGGCTTCCCGCCAGTGTACCGATGTCGCGATCATCGGTGCCGGTCCGGTCGGTTTATTCGCTATTTTCCAATGCGGCATGTTGGGGATGTCCTGCCATGTCTTCGATACATTGGAGGCGGCGGGAGGACAGTGCTCGGCGCTGTACCCGGAAAAGCCGATCTATGATATCCCTGGCTGTCCTGCCATCACCGCCGCCGATTTGATCGAGCGGTTGGGCGAGCAGGCCGCGCCTTTTGCTCCGATTTATCATTTTGGCCAAGCCGTCACCCGGTTGGAGCCAATCGCCGGTGATCGTTGGCAGGTTGAGACCGCCGCCGGAGTGCAGATCGAGGCGCGGGCGGTGATTATTGCCGCCGGCAGTGGGGCCTTCGGTCCCAATCGGCCTCCGCTGCCCGGATTGGGACCGTTCGAGGGAACATCCGTGTTTTATCTGGTTCGGCGTCGTCAAGACTTTGCCGGGCGCCGGGTGGTGATCGCTGGCGGTGGCGATTCGGCGGTGGACTGGGCCTTGTCTTTGGCAGAGGTTGCCGAGCGGGTGATGGTGGTGCATCGCCGTGCCAAATTTCGGGCCGCCCCTGAAAGCACAGCCCGGCTTGACGCCCTGGCCAAGGCCGGGCGAATCGAGTTGGTGGTCCCTTACCAACTCAGTGGGTTGGATGGCGCCAACGGCCAATTGACGGCGGTTCGGGTGGCCACTTTGGAGGGAGTCGAGCGCCGGTTGGAGGCTGATGCGCTGTTGGCGTTCTTCGGCTTATCCATGTCCTTGGGGCCAATCGCCGATTGGGGGTTGGAGTTGGAGCGCAGCCATATTCGCGTCAACCCCGCCACCGCCGCCACCAATCGTCCGGGTCTGTTTGCGATTGGCGACATTGCAACTTATCCAGGTAAACTTAAGCTGATTTTGTCCGGTTTTGCCGAGGCAGCCCAGGCAGCCCATGCCATTCGGGCGCTGGTTCATCCCGACGAAATCGTACATTTCGAGTATTCGACCACCAAGGGGGTTCCGGGCGCGGCTCATTCCTGAGTATCCAGGCACTCCGACGCAGACGTTGCGAAGAAGAGGCACATAATGTCCCGTCTGACTGAAAGTTCCGCTTGGCATGACTTGGTTTGTCATCGGCAGCGCATGGCCAATGTTACCATGCGCGGATTGTTTGCCGATGATCCAGGCCGTTTTCCCCGTCATACGGCGGAGGCATGCGGCCTGTTCCTCGATTATTCCAAGAATCGCGTCACCGACGAGACTTTGGGCTTGTTGATGGCATTGGCGCGTTCCTGTAATCTTGAGTTGTGGCGAGAGGGTTTGATCTCGGGCCGGCGTCTCAATCAGACGGAAAATCGGGCGGTTCTCCACACCGCCTTGCGGAATCGCAGCGATCGGCCCGTGATGCTTGACGGTGTGAATCTGATGCCGGAGATTCACAGCGTCGCCCGTCGGATGAGTCGGTTTGTCGATGATATTCATTTCGGCGTCATCACCGGCGCCACCGGACGGCCTTTTAAGGACGTGGTGAATATCGGGATTGGCGGCTCCGATCTGGGGCCTTTGATGGTCTCCGAGGCTCTGCGTCCCTACCAGACGCCCAATCTGCGGGTGCGTTATGTCTCCAATGTCGATGCCAGCCATCTTTATGAAACTTTAGACTGGCTGGATCCTGAAAATACCCTATTTATCATCACCTCAAAGACCTTCACCACCCAGGAGACCATGACCAACGCTAAGACCGCGCGGGACTGGTTTTTGCGGGAAGGGGGCTCTGAGGCCGATATTGCCCGTCATTTCGTCGCGGTTTCCACCAACGAGGCCGCAGCACGGGCCTTCGGCATCGGGCCGGAGACGATTTTTAACTTCTGGGATTGGGTCGGTGGCCGGTTCAGCCTGTGGTCAGCGGTCGGACTGCCGATTGCGCTGACCGTGGGGATGGACCGTTTTGACGAACTGTTGGCCGGCGCCTTTGCCATGGACGAGCATTTCCGCTCGGCTCCGCTGGAAGCCAATCTGCCGGTGCTGTTGGGGATGCTGGGGATTTGGTCGATCAATTTTTGGGATGCCAGCGCCTATGCGGTCGTTCCGTATGATCAGTATTTACACCGACTGCCAGCTTACCTTCAGCAGTTGGACATGGAAAGCAATGGAAAATCGGTGGATCGGGAGGGGCTGCCGGTGGATTACGCCACGGCTCCTGTGCTGTTCGGCGAGCCGGGGACCAATTGTCAGCATTCCTTCTTTCAATTGCTCCATCAGGGTCGCCATCTGATCCCGGTTGATTTTTTGATGGCTGCCGAGAGTCATGTTCCTTTCAAGGCCCATCATCAAATCCTGCTGGCCAATGGGTTGGCCCAGGCCGAAGCCTTGATGCGTGGTCGGACCCTTGACGAGGCGGCAGCGGAGTTGGCGGCGGCAGGCACACCGCCGGAATTGGCCGCACAGTTGTTGCCTCATAAGGTGTTCGAGGGCAATCGTCCTAGTAATACTTTGTTGTATCGTAAGTTAGACCCGTTTACTCTGGGGGCGTTAATTGCCTTATACGAGCATAAAGTGTTTGTTCAGGGGATAATTTGGAATATCAATTCCTTCGATCAATGGGGGGTGGAGTTGGGCAAGACGCTGGCCCGGACTCTGCTGCAAGACCTGACGACGGGCGTTTCCACCGGACAGGACTCTTCAACCGCCGGTCAGGTCCGTTGGTTGCGTGAGCGGATGGCGGCTGCGGATTCCGATGGGTAGGCGTTGGCGGCCAGGATGGCTGCGCTCTAGGATAAGATTCCCCGCCGTAACTGAGGATTGGCTGTGTGGTGATTCGCCGTCTGCCTGAGACCCTGATCAATCAGATCGCTGCTGGCGAGGTGGTGGAGCGCCCGGCAGCGGTGGTCAAGGAGTTGGTGGAAAACGCCATTGATGCCGGAGCCGGACGCATCGACGTGGCGGTGCGCGACGGGGGGCGGGTGCTGATCACCGTGGTGGATGACGGCTGCGGTCTGGGGCCGGATGAGCTGACCCTGGCGGTGGAGCGTCACGCCACGTCGAAACTTCCCGATGATGACTTGCTGGCCGTGACCACCCTGGGATTTCGCGGCGAGGCGTTGCCGTCCATTGGCGCGGTCAGTCGGCTGACGCTGACCAGTCGGGCTCGCGGAGCCGGAGACGCTTGGTCGATTACGGTCGAAGGCGGCGCCGTCGGTGCGCCGATCCCGGCGGCTCATCCTCCGGGAACCCGGATCGAGGTTCGGGATCTGTTTTATGCGGTCCCGGCCCGTTTGAAATTCCTGAAAGCGCCGCGCACCGAATTGGATCATATCGAAGATGTTCTTCAGCGCCTGGCCATGGCTCATCCCGACATTGGTTTTACCCTGACCGTGGGCGGTGACCAGGCGCGGCCCTTGCTGCGCTTTCCCCCCAGCCGAGAGCAGGGAGCCGAGGCGCGGTTGGTGCGTCTGGCGGCGGTGTTGGGGCGTGACTTTGGTGATCATGCTGTGCCGGTGGCGGCCACACGGGGCGACTTGGCCCTATCTGGTTTCGCCGGTTTGCCGACTCTGCATCGTCCGACCAGTCGCGAACAGTATTTATATGTCAATGGCCGCCCGGTGCGCGACAAGCTGCTGTTTGGGGCGGTCCGTGGCGCCTATGGCGATCTGATGCCGCGCGACCGTCATCCGATGCTGGCTTTGTTTCTGGAGTTGCCCGGCGCCGAGGTGGATGTCAATGTTCATCCCGCCAAGGTCGAAGTTCGCTTCCGCGATGCCCAGGCGGTGCGCGGCCTCCTGGTTTCGGCGCTGCGTCAGGCGTTGGCCGGGGCCGGTCATCGAGTGGTGTCGACCGGCGGTGCGGCGGTGGCGGCCTTTTCCGCGCCTCCGGCCTCTTCGGTCTCGTCGTCTTCTCCGGCAGTTGGGGGAGATGGAGCCGCAGCGGGGGGGGGCTTTTTCCACCGGCCTCCGGCTCGACCATCTTTAGCCCTGGCCGAACAGGCAACCGCTTGGCAAGGGCCGGCGTCGGTGGCGCCCCTGCCGGGTCTGGAAGCCGCGCCGTCTGGCCGTCCGGCGGCAGATATGCCGCCGGTTGCGACGGCCTATCCCTTGGGGGTGGCACGGACCCAGTTGCACAAAACCTACATTGTCGCCGAGACCGCCGATGGGATGATTCTGGTGGATCAGCACGCGGCTCATGAGCGGTTGGTGTATGAGCGGTTCAAAGCGGCGCTGGTGGCTCCGGGGGCCGAGGGCCGGTTGCCGAGCCAAGGTCTGTTGATTCCCGAAGTGGTGGAGTTGAGCGGTGCCGCCGTGCGGCGGTTGCTGGCCGAGGCCGAAGCGTTGGCCCGGCTGGGGTTGGTCCTGGAGTCCTTTGGAAACGGTGCCGTGCTGGTGCGCGAGGTGCCGGCGCTGCTGGGGCAGCCGAACCTGCCGGCGCTGGTTCGGGACTTGGCCGATCAGTTGGCCGAGTGGGAACAGGCTTCGGCTCTGACCGAGCGGTTGGAAGCGGTGTGCGCGTCTTTGGCCTGTCATGGCTCGGTGCGGGCCGGGCGGACCTTGAGCGGCGAGGAGATGAACGCGCTGTTGCGCCAAATGGAAGCCGTTCCCCATAGCGGCCAATGTGGTCATGGCCGCCCGACCTATGTCGAACTCAAGCGCGCGGACATCGAACGCCTGTTCGAGCGGCGGTGACGTTTTTCACCGTTCAAGACCCGGTCTCGAGGCCAGCTCTAAGTGTCCGTCCCGAAAGTTTATGAGGGATTGCAGAGTTTTCTGAGCATGAGGCGGATAGAGGCGAAGCGAAGGAAGGCGAGAGAACTGAGGTTGAGGTTTTCCCAATCTTTAGCAAGACGACGGCAGCGATTTAACC
>CAIXKV010000223.1 GCA_903920145.1 uncultured Rhodospirillales bacterium | reverse complement strand
TGCCCAGCATTTCGGACGCATCCACGCGGCCTGGTCGCGTGCGATCGGCCTCAGCTCCCGTCGCTCCAGTCGGCGCACCCGCTATGCGCCCAACGATCGACTGCTGAAGACGCTGGTTGTGACTGTCGTCGAAGGCCGCATGGAGTTCGGCGAGTTCCTTCGCGAAATCCATCGACGATACGGCATCGTCGTCGGCGAAGCCGAGGGGGCTCGGTTGGTCAGGGAGAACCTTGTGGATCAGGAGGCGCTGAACGACAACGCTGCAAGGCTGGAGGCAAGACTTCTTGGTTTGGGCCTGCTGCGGCGCCTGTCCGATTCCTGTTCGTTTGTCGAAAATCCGTTCTACCGTGACGGGGACGCCACCTGATGCTTGCCGATCGCATTATCGGGCGCGTAGGCGCCAACGTCCTGAAGGTTCGCGTGCGGGACATGGGGGGGGACATGGGGGCCGGGAGCGCCTCTGACTCGACGGCCCGCTTCCGGCTGGACCGCTTGTCGCCGAACCAGATCGCGTCAGTGGTTAGGGAAGTGGTTGCCGACGCCGAATTATCCAGCCTTGTCGACATCAAAATTCCCGAAACTCTCGTTGCGCACCTCGTCATGCCGCCTGGAACGGTCATCAGCGGCAATGCCGGCCTCGGAAGGAACGCGGATACGGATTGCGCGGTGTTGCTCACCGCGAACGGCGATGAGCCGGCTATTGCAGACACCGTGGCCTATGTGACCGCCCTGGGTGCCAAGGAATTCAAGGCGAGCGGCGAGGCTTGGGCCGAGGCCACGACGAAGGTCGTCAGCGTCTCCTTGGTTACCGAAGACGCGAGGGTCTTCCGTGCCGCCTTAAACGGACTCTTCCAGGCCATCGCACTGTCACTGATGCAGGCGGGAGAGTTCTGTTCAATGGTCGCCGAGGCCGTGACATCACAGGGCCTCCCGATCCGTGAAGCGATCGGCTGGTCGCTGCCGCGCGTCGGCCTTCCAAGGGACACATCCCTATTCTCAAACACGAAGTCCTACGCAACGGCGGTCGGCCCCTGGCACAAGGCCTTCAGTAAGCTCGTCGTCGACCGCCAACCGCTTCTCGCCAAGCTGCGGAAGAACGGCCAACCCATCGACCCGACCGAACTCAAGGAGCGGTATAACGCCGCCCTCCCGGACATTCGGGAGCCTGCCCGTGACGTCATCCAGGCCTTCATCCAGGCCCGTCCGGGAGATGATCGTCCCGCGAGAGAGCTGGCGTTGCTGGAGTGGGAGACCGATGGCGTCCACAGGCTGTTTGATCGGCCCAAGGCCAAGCAGCAGGGGCTGGCTCAGGCCACGTTGACATTCTTCGATGACGACCAACCCGACGTGCTCGACAAGCGCTGGAAGAGCCATCTTGAAGACCTGAAAGTCCGCGAGAAGCGGCAGGAGTGGAACGCCGAGGACGAGGACTTCTTCGAACTCCACCGTCACTTTCTGGAGGCGGATTCTGTTCTGCGCGGCCGTTGGGAGAAGGTTGTCTTCGGCAAGTCGGTCGAATGCACGGACTTCCTGGAGGGCCTCACGACCGTTACGCAGCGGCTGGTTGCAGCCTCGGAGGCTCCTAAGGGCGACCGTCTGCTGAGAGTGCGTTTACGTCGAAGCCGAAAGGAGTGGCGGGTTAACTTCAACCATGACGCGGGCGCTTTTTTCTCGGTCATGTACCGAGGGCTGGCTGAACTTCTCGGAGAACGTGTCGAGTGGGAGGTCGAGGGGCAAAGGAGCAACCTCCCAAGCCCCCTGTTCGACTACCCCGGTTTCTTCGCGCACGAGAAGCAAGCCGACCGGACAGGCAAGCTTAAGGAATGCACCTCGGAATCCAGGGCGGCACTCCAGATCAAGTTCGAGGTGTCCTTGATCGAGCGGGTCGGTTCCACCGGGACATCCCTGCGCAAGACCCAGATGGTCTGGACCGCCAAACCGACCGCCATCGGCTTTGTGCTGCGCGAAGACATGCAGAGGCTGCTGGAAAAAGGCGGCTGCGCCTGTACCGATGTGCCGAGGCGGCTGGTCAGCGCCAAAGGCGCCACCCAGTCGGTGTCTCTGCTCGACGTCAACACGCTTGAAGCGACATTCGGACGTGATGCCGGCAGTCTCGTTCCGCCACCAAATCGGATGAAGAGTCTCCGGCACGAGATCAAGCAGGTGATCGACGAACTGCATAAGGCTGGACGCTACACCGCCGACCAGCGCGCTGTGATCAGGACGGCGTGGGATACCTTCGAGGCGGCGTACATCGAAGCCCTCCGCGACGTCGTCGAGTGCGGCCTGCATGCCAACTCCATCCTGCGTCAAGCCGAGGCCTTCGGCGCGCTGCTTCGCATACTCCTGACCCATGCTAGAGGCGATCTCTGCCGCTCGCGGCTTGTCGCCAAGGTGCTGTCGGTGGGGACGTGCCTTTTGTCTGGAGAGGCTTCAGCCGTCATCATTCCCCCGTGGCATCCGGAACGTCTCAAGGCCTTGGCGGTTAAAACACGACGCACGGCCGGTCTCATCGGCCACATCCTGACGGGCGAGACCGTCTCCTTCGGCGATCGGAACATCTTCTTTCAAGAGTTTACCGAGGAAATAGAGCATCCGTTCTACCCGGAGATCGCCGTGGCTGGCCATGGCGGCGGTCTCACCCTAGTCGCCGAAACCGCGACGGTGAATGGCTACAGCCTGATGGAGCCCCCGGCACGCGGCGAGGGCCGGTTCCGGACGGATGTCCTGCCGACCCTCGCTGCCAAGGAAATCAGGGAACTCGTTGAGCGCTACGTCGGCCTACAGCCCCACGAGGCCGATAACCTGAACGTCCTGCTTTACGACGCCGATGCCGCCGCGCTGCCATTGGCGGCCGTGCGCGAGCTTGCCGAGATACGGTCCGACCTCCAGTGTAACGTGGCGGTCTCCCATCGGGATCCCGTGAAGCAACGGGCCATCTACGCCGAGCTGGTTTCCAAGGCGGATTCAGACATCGATAGCCCGATCGTCAGCGAGACCGCAGAGAACTTCATGTCGAAGCTGCGGGTGAGTGTCTCGCCGCTGCGGTCGAACCCGCCGAGGTCCGCTGACGGCTTCAAACCGTTCGATATTGCTTTTCTCCACGACGTCGTGGCGAGGACGGCTTCGGTCGAGTGGCTACCCGTGGAATGGGCGGTCGATCAACCGGACCTGGAACATGCTCCATCCCGTTGGTCCTATCGGGCGGTCTCGGGTGAAGACGAGCTGAAGGCAGCCGTGTTCCTGACTTGCCCGCAACAGACTAGGTCGGGTGGAGCATGGAATGATGCCGTCGCGGCCGTGGTCAGGCAGTCGGATCACATCGAGGGGAGGCGCGTGGTACCGGCGCGCCGGATTTCTCTACAGGATGGGCGCCTGAAGGCTGTCCTGGACGAAGTTCACGCCCTGGCGGAATGGGTTGCCACTCACGACGAGCTGCTCGACAAGCGCCAGCTTCGGGCGAACACCATCAAGGTGGTGAGGTATCGGCATCAGCGGACGAGCGGCCGCAACATGATCGTCAGTTCGACGTCGGAACTCCGACTGCTCGACGTGCTGGTGCGTCGGCGTATCCAAGAACTCGGGTTATCGTTGACCGACGCGGAGATGGAGGACGTGGCGCGCCGCCTCGTTGAGGACGCCTTGTTGGTTTCCGGAGACATCGTTCTGCGGGCGGCCAAACGCGGTGTGTCCGCCGGCGAACTGGTTGGTCTGACGCTCAGTCGATTCATCGTCGAACGCGAGTTCCGCAAAATTTGCGGGGACGGCTCACGGCCCTGCGTGGTCGTGTTCTTCTTGCTCGATGATTACGCGGCCTGGCTGGCCCAGCGGGAAAACCGCCTGGCCGATCTTCTCGGCCTTTGCGTCGAGGAGGCTGGTGACATTGTGCGCCTGCACGTCGCTGTCATCGAAGCAAAGTACGTCGGCGCTGCGGGAAGTGCTGAGGCGCGCCGATCGTCGAAGGCTCAACTGGTCGCCACACTGTCCACACTCGACGACGCCCTGTTCGGAGACCCTGGACGTCTGGACCGCGACATTTGGCTGTCCCGCCTCTCGGATCTGCTGTTGGACTCCGTTGTGCCACCGGGATCGACGGCTTTCCTCGAGCGTGCTCGCGCCGCCATCCGGGCCGGGGCGGCACACATTTCCATGCGCGGCTATTCTCACGTCTTTGTTCATTCCGCCGAACCGGACGGACACTCGCCGGGGTCCGTGCGGGTTCCCGTGGAATCCCGCTCCCTGTCGCCCGCATTCCAGGAAGTTTTCGACAGGCCGGAACTCAGGCGGCTGGTCGAGGCCTACGCGCGCCATGAGGATCCCACGTTTGTGAGGGAGTCCATCGGGCACGACGCCCCGTGGCTGGTCGCGGAGACGCGGCTGCCCGCCTGTCGGACCCGTTGGACCGAGATGCTGGGGCGCCTCGTGGTGGCCGCAACGCCCGAGGACGTGTCCGGCGTGCCCGTGTCCGCCAGTCATGGGGGAAGTCAGGCCGCCGTCGCACAGGAGTTTGGCGGGCACCGCCCGCAATCAGCACCTGAGGTTCCCGCATCACCACTGCCAGGGCCTGCCGCAATGCCCGGCGCAGCGGAGACCGGCGGACTTTACGGGCCGACCCTGTCGGCATTGGTCACTGAGAAGGCGGCGCGCCAGACTGCGGCGGGCGGCGAACGCGAGGACTGGGCGACAAGCCTCACGACCAAGCTGAAGTCGGCCCTGAACGGTTACGGTCTCCAGGCCCAAGTGCTGGGGACGCGGCTGACCCCGAACGGATGCCTGGTCCGGTTTGCGGGGTCGGACAGGCTTCGTACCGAGGATATCGAAGCCAGAAGGACTCAGCTTCTGACGACCCATGGCATCCGCCTCGTGACCATCCAGCCCAAACCTGGGGAAATCGTCGTCACCCTGGCCGGCGAGACACGGCGGGCCGTGTCTCTCTGGGACATCTGGGCCACGCGGGACATCAACAGGAATGTGGCCGGGATCAACACGTCGTTCATCCTCGGGCTTCAAGAACTAAACGGGTTTATACTTTACCTAAATCTGGGGGGCGACTTCGGCGGCCTGACCCAGCACGAACCGCATTCGCTGGTGGCCGGCACCACAGGCAGCGGGAAGTCGGTTTTGGTTCAAGCGGTACTGCTCGATATCGCCGCGACGAACCCGAGCCGCTTGGCCAAGATCATTCTCATCGACCCGAAGATGGGTGTCGACTACACGGCTCTGGACACCCTGCCGCACCTCCGAGAGCCGATCATCGTCGACAAGCAGCGTGCGACCGAGGTTCTGGCATCCGTCGTTGACGAAATGGAGGCCCGCTATCGAGTCTTCGCAGCCGCGAGGGTCCGGGATTTGGCCTCGTTCAATGCCAAGGTGGCTCAGGACGAGCGCATCCCGATGCTGTTCCTGGTTCACGACGAGTTTGCCGACTGGATGCTCGACGATGACTACAAGACGGCGGTCGGCAGGGCGGTTGCGCGGCTCGGCATCAAGGCCCGTGCCGCCGGAATCCACCTGTTCTTTGCCGCCCAACGCCCGGACAAGGACGTCATGCCGATGCAACTCAGGGACAATCTCGGCAATCGGCTCATCCTCAAGGTCGCCAGCGAGGCCACCTCGAAGATCGTCCTGGACAGGCCCGGAGCAGAACAGTTGCTGGGGCGTGGGCATCTGGCGGCGCGACTGGCTGGGGAGCAGGGGCTGGTTTATGCCCAGGCACCATTCCTGTCGGATACGGATATTGGGGAGGCGGTGGGGGCAATCATTGCTGATGATCCATCGCCTACGGTACTCTGACGCCATGCCTCACTAAGTGCTGCGCTGGTCTGAGGCTACTCCCGAACCAACCTCGTAGCGGACGGTGACACCAACCTAGCGGCCGCATTCTTCCCGCCCCAAGGGTACTCGCCCCAGGAATCCAGCTTCGAGCTGTTCATGTCACAGGCCGACACGGTTAGCGGACTTTGGCTGCTACGGCTCCTTTCAAGTTATGGACTTTTGAGAAACCTCTCGGTAGATTCTAGCAAGTAGGCATTTTCCCGTGCCATAGCCCCTCACAGGGTGGGAACGGCCCCCATTTCAAACGGGAGAAAAAAGGTGGGAGGCGACTCGTCGATAAAGCTTAGACTATCCGTTTGGCGCGATTTCGTGCCAAACAAGGCGTTGATTCTTCGTCGCGGTGGAGAGGTCGACCAGCGAGTTCTCTCGGCCGACAGCGACTTACAGCAGGAAGTTTATGCCTGGCAGATGAAGGAAGACCCCTTTGACGGCATCTCAGACGAGAGCACTCGATTGAATCTCAAGAAATTACTTGTTGACAAGTTTAATTCATCACTACCTCCAGCTGATCGTCGATTCGCTACAATCAAAGAATTTCTTGTTGAGGCAAAGCGGGTGATCGATAGCAATGAGGCGGAGTGGACAATTAGCCAAGATGCACCCGTTGACGACGAAGAAAGTCCCTATCGTTTGAACCCACTATTGGCGCTTGTACTCCATCTGGAATGGCTTGCAAGCTCCTTTTCCGAGCAACCAGGTGTATCGGTTTCGATCAGATGACTCGTTACATCCTCACGACCCCAAGGGAAGCTGACGTATTAATTGGACGCATGTTTGCCTCTAATAACACTTGTTTGGTGTCGGTTCGTGAGGAAAAGGCATTCAAGGAAAATGGTTGGCTCAAGTTGGGTCACATTGATCTCGACGGCGGAAGTCATTCCCCCGACCACAAGGTTGCGGCCGTTCGGCGAGGGGGATTTGAGTGGAGGTTGCCCGCCTTTGACCAAGTGCGCACGAATTTAACTGCTTTGCTTGGTGATAAGTCGTCAGATCCTAAGTTGCGTCGCGCTTTAGATGCCATAGCGGCAATCAGCGTCCGTACCGGGCTTCAACATCCGAAGTTCGATCCTCATGCACTGGAGACAATGCCCTTCCGGCGGTCGACTACGGTCGTAGCTGATACATGTGCTGCGGTCCAAGGCGGTCTAGACTTTGTCGCCCGGCACCTACATCCTGCTGCTCGAGTGAAGGTTCCTGCTATCGTTCAGATGGAGATTGTCAATTTTGCTGATCGGTTCCTCAGCGGCAGACGTGCCAGCAGGATTCGTCCAGCGGATCTTCTGATTGATCATCTGATGAGTCAAGGTGGGCAGCGTGTGCTGCTTCGATTGGAGTTGCACGCAGATACAGAAATAGAGCGTACATTCCTGCTTGGGGATCCGCTGCGTAGCGCCTTCCAAGCCGATACTGACTTGGATGTGCGGGATCTAAACCTAAATGTATCCATTCGGGCTTATGCGGATAGGCTGATTCTTGAGGCAACCCGACAGCATCAGGCCCTGTCTAATCTCGGACATCTGGTTCAACTGCTGACGAGCGACCAGGGCCTAGCACGAATGGCCTTGGCCGAAGGGATCATGCCTCTATTTTTTAATTCTGTCGTTGCGAGTGACTTGTTTGGCAAACGCCTCACTGGGACTACGTTGGACCCATTCAGCGGCAGTTTGCGCGAAACACCGATGACATCGTTGCTTTGGGAGCTTGCGACGGCCTTTGGTAGTGCCAAACTGGAGCGTGAAGATGAGGCGCATGTCCTCGTCGTTTCAGCCATTGGCGAAGGGTTGTCGTGGTCCCCATACCACTCGCAAGCAGATCTTTTATGGTGTGACCTCGATAGTGTCCCTGAATGGCCCGAGCGTGCTAAGAAGCAGCCAGCCGCTCCGATGGCGCGATCAGTTCGCGAGGGGGCCGATTCTCATATACAGGAAAGCACTGCCCGAACGGGGACAGTTGCACTGCAACGTTTTAGTGTCGGTCAGCTACTTGGCCTTGTCGACGCACTGGATAACGATCAAGTTCTGTCTGAAGACAGCGTTCTCGAACACGTCGGGCTTCGGAACCGGGACAGTGTCGGCGATTATCGACGGTTTCTTCAGACGGCAGGGCTAATCAAGGTTGATCGCGATAAATGGGCTGCGACTGATTATGGGAGGCAGTTAGCCGTAGCGCTTAGGAACGAGAATATTCTGCAAATACGTGACCTATTTCTTAGATCACCATCATTTTCCCTGTTCGCACAGCAGCTTAGGGATTTGTCTATTGGGCAGCCATGGTCGCCTGGCAATTTTAGAAGAGTAGAAGCCAATTATCGAATTTTAGGTGAGGTTTGTGGCCTTGGCGCCCTAATTACGGGCGAAGGGTTCTGTAGTACGCTGAGCACGCCAGATATTGAGGAATTCGCCCCAATCGCTCTCGCGCGGTTTAAGGAACTCGATCAAGGAGACGGTCTTGTTGCCACTGGGGCATGGTTGGAGCTGCTCATTCGGAAAGATGGCATCCATCCGGAAGTCGCGCGAAATCGGTTGAACGATGCGAGCGCCATGGGTTTACTACGGCGGTCGACCGAGGGCTCAACGACGGAAGTTCGGTTCGATAACCACGTAATCCACGTCTTGCGTATTCAATCTGGTCGACCGATCGTCGCCAAGGTCCACCTGTATCGTGGAGACTACCTCATTCCCGGTAAGTCAAGCACGAGCCTCCGTATTGAGGGGAGGGCTAGATGAGCCTTCGCGATAAGCTTAATGCAACGGCTAATAAGACTAGGGCACTCGATATTTTTGTGCGTTTTGGCATTCTGGCTAATCCATTTCCGTCGTCTAGCCAGACCAACGAAAATCCTCACTTTCCGCTATCTGCTGATGACGAGGCTGAAGAGCGGATTGTTAGTTTTCTAAGGGATGGTAAGTCACAAGTCGTTGTAATTGAAGGCACGCAAGGGGTAGGTAAGACGAATTTTCTCAACTTCTTTGAATCGGAAATACAGGATGTTCTCAATGAGGCGGACGGCTATTATGTCGTTCGATATCTTGCTGACCCAGAGTCTTCTTTTGAGGGCACCATTCGTCGCCTCTTTCAGGAACTCGGAGCGGACCATCTTCGGAAACTTGCGGAAAAGTTAAAGCGTGATAACTCTCCTTTGGAAGTGGTCAGAAGTCAGGACATGAGATCCGCTCTCAAGAGGCTCTATGAGGTTGATGACGACATCGACCGTCCAAGGCTCATGATGGAGTGGCTGTTTGGTTTTCGTTTGCTCAAGGCACACAGAGAAGCTCTTGATGTTCAGTTTCGAATTGATACAGTTGAAGCAAAGACGGCATGCCTTCGTGACTTAATTGTAGTTAGCAACTCTGCTGGGATATTGAAGGGTATTTTTCTATTGCTTGATGAGTTGGAAAAGCAAGATGGTGTGCTTGGACCAACAGCTGTTGTGCGATATCTCTCGGCAATGCGGGCTATTATCGATGCTTTGCCAAGACACCTCTTCATGATGATTGCGATTACGCCAGATGCGATGCGGCGCTATTCGGCAGCTTTGCCCGCATTTAGGAGCCGACTCCAGAACCAAATTACGCTAAACCCCCTGTCGTCTTTTGATGAAGCTAAGGAACTTGCCCATTTCTACCTGGAAACGGCCAAGAAAGAGGCAACAGAGAAGCGGCAAGGCAAAGCGGGACGAGAAGTGCTTGTCACTGACCAACAAATTGCATCTGCGTTTGAGCAGCTGCAAAAGCTTTCTGAGCGTAGGGGTGATGCGGGCGTAAGACAACGTGAGTTTCTTCACCAGCTACATACATTAGCAGAGAAAACTATTCAGGCTGGCGCGGTGTAGCCTCCCTCTTAGAGGCACCGAAGTTGGGGCGATGGTGATATTGCATCTTCACCCGAGAAAATTAACGCCCAACCACCCCCGCTTCCGCCGCTGTGGTACAAGCCTCCCGGACGGTCCGGCGACCATCGTCACCACCGACGCGGACCGCTCCGGGCCGATGCTAACATGGACAGGCCGACCAACCCCGTAGAAGTAGAGCCGATCAAACTGCACGTTCTCTTCGATCCATACGGCCAACTTGCCAGAGCATAATCCCGGCACGATGAGGTCCACGGCTTGGCCGAGCCGTGGGCAAATCGGGCGTCCGTTTCGTCCAGGCTCACATCCTGCATGCTGGTCGAGGGACGGATAGATGCGGCTGCGGATATGCCGGGTCAGGGCAGGTGATGCGAACCCGTAGGTCAGCGTCGGCATGCCGAAAGCCTCGGCCACCGGGTCCAGCAGTTCCGCACACAGGGTCCGAATGGCCTCATAGGTCTCCGGACGGGTCGGCACGTTGTCGGGCTTCAGGTGTTCCCAGGTAACGCCGACCTCGACGATATCGCGATAGCGCCAGCGACGGCCGCAGGGTGCGTCGAGGTCAGGGAGTATCTCCCCAGCCGGACAAGGCGGGGAGACCGTCATTTCAGTCTCAACACCTTGTAGCCGTTGAGCGTGATGCCTGCGGTGATGAGACGGGACGTGAGCGTCACCTGACTGACGCCCAGTCCCTCCGTGAAGTAGGCGCCCACAGCCTTGATCCGTTCATCGAATCGCGCCTGGGTGTCGTAGCGTGGGAAGCCTTGGTTGACGAACCGCGACTTGCCAAACAGCAAGCGTCGATGTTCGGGTGGGTCGGGTTCTCCTTCCTGGACGCGGAGCTTCCTGAGATTGACCGACAGCCGACGCCGAAGGGTCGGCAACGGCTTGTTCAAGAAGTCGTCGAACATGAGGAAGCTGACACGGCCCTCGGCCGGGTGAATCTTGATGAGGTCGCAATCCTCGGGAATTGGCTCCAGGCGTTCCGCGCATCCGACCATGATGCGGATCGGCGGCGGCTGCCGGGACAGGTTGTCGATATGGAACGTGTAGTCGCCATCGGCAGCTTTGACGCCAAGACCAGCCGCCGCACCACTGTCGACGGCTTCGGTAAGGCGCTCGGACGCTCCCACGGCGAACAGGGCGGCCTTGGCGTGCTCTAGGGCGGCCTTGTGGCTGCCGAGGAATGCCTTGATGTCGCGCTGGACAGTCGGCGGCAATGCCGTCATCGATCGACGCCGTTCAAAGAGGTTCAGCGCCAGGTAGACGGTCACGTCGCCGCGCCGACGGTCAGCCGCTTCGGCGAGCTGGGTATCCCGGTTTGGATAAGGCAGGGCAGCGAACGCCCGCTTCGCCGAACCGACGGCGTCGATCAACGTGTCATAATCGTCGAATTCGTCCGGGTCTGGAACTCGGCCCATCTCAAGACAGGCCGACCACCAAGCCTCCAGGAGATCGCGGTTCGCTTCATAGGCGGAGGGCTTGGGCGGCCGAGGCTCGGCGGCCCTTCTCTTCCGCTCGCTCGCCGATCTAGCGGGACGGGGAGCCGCAGGGAAGGCAAGGTCGAGACCGTCGCGGTCAAGAACCGCCGACCGTTGCTTGCAGGCTAAAAAAGACTGCTCCGCTTCGTCTGTCCTGAAGACGAACAAGAGACCCGGTGCCACCGGAACCGGCTCGCGGCCAAGCACATCGGCGACGTAGCGGGAGATTTCCGCCTGGGAGAAATATTTCTGAAAGGTCTGCCGCTTTGTCACGACGCCGTCGCCATGGGCGCGGCCCGTTCCCTTGCCCTCCAGCATGACGGCTACGGATAGAACATGGCCGACCAGAGAGTATGCCCCCTCGAGCGCCCGGCACCGTGCCGCAGGGTTCTCGATGACGTTCAGGACGAAACCCAGATTAACCACGTCGGCGGGTTCGCGCGGCACATCCGGTGCGAAGTGTGGATCCCAGCCGATAGCGGGAATGCCCGCCTGCACAAGCGCCCGCACGTCGTCGCCCCGGCCGCAGCCATAGTCGAGAACCGTCGCGTTCTTGAGGAGGCCCCACCGAGCCAGCGCCTGCATGGGGGCCGAAAGCTTTGAGCGCGCGATGGCGGTGCGGTGACGCTGAATCTGCGGAGACGAAGGCGGTTGTTCCGTCACGAGGACATGGCCATCGTCCACGCGCAGCCCCAGGTCATCCAGCACCGCCGCCCATGCTGCCCGTGTCCCGATCAGCCATGAGGGACGGTCGAAGGCGCCGTAGTCCTCTAGACCGCGCGTCAGCGCCTCGAATTCTGGTCGACGGGGGTGTTCATCGGAGAGCAGCAGTTCCTTCCGGTGCAAAATCGGTGGGTTGTTGCGGTCGGCAAAGTCCGTGCGTATCACCTCTCCCTTGAGGATGTCCAAGCGCCAGGAACATGCCAGGGCCGGGAAGGGCTCGTCGAAGAAACGGGGATAGGCGAGCAGCGCGATTTCCGGAGTCCGGCGTCCGAACCTGACGACGTCGAAGGCTCCGTCCGTCACGGTCGCCAGAGCGGCGGCCTGGGCGACCAATTGCTCCAAGGCCCCGTCGTGCTCCTGTACCAGGGAGACATGGAGGTAGGAGTGGTCGGCCACCCGCTTGCCGCCGCCAATGAGGGCTACAGCGGCGGTGTAGGCTTCACGCAGAGCCGTCCACGAGGCGGCGTCAGCCAGACTCTTCATGCTCGCACTCCGTCCGGCGTTTCCGTCAGGAACGGTTATTTATGGCATACCACGCAGGATGATGAGACCTCCGACATTCCGTAGACAGCATCGATGTCGAACAGGTCGTCAAGTTCTCCGTCGCTGATATTTTCGTCGAAGTACGGGTTCCGGCGGAGCTTGGCGCGTGCGGCCACCTTCAGCCGCTCCAAACGCTTTTCGTATTCAGCCTCAATCTCCGCGATTCGTGCCGGATCGGCCAGCGCTTCAAGGGATTCGTCGTCCGACCATGTGTAGGGAGACCCGTGGTCGATGGCGGTCTTCTCCAGCAACCTCGCTTCCTCGTATTTTTCCGGATGCTCCCGAAGCAGGCGGACCCACTCAATTTTTTGTTGGAAGAAGCAGAAGGTGCAGCCACTGCGGGAGCGCCATCGGTAGTACGCGGGCATGCCGACGCCGGAGTCCTGGAGCAGGCGGATCACACCGGCCTTGTCAATGCCATGCTCTCGGAACGGCAGCCTGACTTCGACGCCCGACGTTTCGCCCTTGTACCCGGCCCGATCCTCGTCGGCCCGGATGGCGACGAAGGCGATCACACGGCCACCGGCATCAATGGTGGGGCGAATCCACCGTTCGAATGGTCGTAGTTTCATCTGGCGGGTACACCAGCGCTGCTGGACTGACGGAAGAAAGTGGTTGTATTCGCGCAGCCAAAACAAGAAGTCCCGCCCAGGGTCCAGGCGCAGGATTGGCCGACCCAATAAAGCCTCGAGACGGTCGAGGTAGGTGTAGACCTCGGGCAGTTCCGACCCCGTGTCGGTAAAGAAATACTCGATGGGCAGTTCGGGGGAACGGTCGCGCATGAAGACCGCCAAAGCGGCACTGTCGCGGCCTCCCGAAAGCCCAAGGACGTAACGCTCAACCATGTCCGCTGCCTCCGGGGCTATTCTCAGTCAGTTCCTTTAATGCCAGCAGCAGCACGGCCCGCTGCTGGGCGATGTCAAGGCCCGACGACGCGAGGTTGTTGAGGATGGTCGTGGCGGTCGACTTAATGGGCGTTCCCCCCGGAGCCTGGACGGTCGCATACGCTTCCGCTTGACCGAACTGCTCGCATAGGCCGCTCAGTTCCAGTCCGCAGCGTCCGACGTCCGGGTCACCCCAGTCCTTGATTGGTCGTCCGGCGGCGATGCCGCAGGCGGACTCAATCCAATCCCCGCCCTTGTCCGCTTCCGACAGCACTTGCGTAAAACGTCGGACCCGTAAGTCAAGTGCCCCTTGAGCGCCGAGCACCTTTTTCGCTCGCAAGGCCACCGCCGCTCGTCCATCTGGAGTGGAAAGGTCGGCGTTGAGCGAGGTGCTCAGAATCTCCCTAAGTTGGGCCAGAAGCCGAGCTTGGCGTCCTTTCAGCTCTTCGATGACATTGCCGAGCACGGTCACCATAGGAGCGGCTGGGGTTCCGTCAGTTTGCAGCATCTGTTCGTCATCGATGCCGCACGCAACGGGAAGGGCTTTGAAGAGCAGTATGTAGGGATCCTTGGCTTCGAGCAAAATATCCCTGATGCGAATCGTTTCCGCGCTCATCTGCCGGGTCCGCCGCACCCACCCTGGGAGCTTCATGGCGAACTGGACCAGCGGCTTCGTAACGTCGAGTGCGGTGGTTTGCCCCCCCTGTCCCAATCCAATCCTCTCGACGAAGCTCGCTATTGCCTTCAGAGTCCGTGCGCCCAGTTTGTCGGTGCCGACCCAGCGGACACCCACCATGTCCGGAGACTGAAGAAGCCTGTCGACGAGGAGATCGTCAATTTCGGCCACAAAGTTTCCATCCAGATAGAGAGCAACGGCATCCTGACGTGCCAGGGCGAAGGCCAGGGCGAGGACGGGAAGAACGCCTGCCCGAATTCCGAACGGACGGCCAGACCACAGAGCGAAAAGGTTGGAAACGGGGGTCGGCGTTTCAGCGGCCGTGTTTTTGTGAAGAAGGTCCAGCGCCGCCTGCCACATGGGCTGGAAGCTTTGTTCCCTGGGGTCGCGGAAGGACCATCGCTTTCCAGAGCCATCGCTCGGGCCATGGATGCCCGACACGGCTAATAGGCTCAAATAGAGGCCAAGTTCCGCTGGCTCGCCCTCGATCCCAAGCCGCAGCGTCCCCATCTTGAGCGCCATCGCATGCATGAGTCGGCGTCTGGCTGCTGCCGCAGCGGAAGACGGGCGATCACGGTTCAAAAGTTCGTTGACGATGATGGGCGCTTCCTTGAACGCCCTGTCGCAGACCTCAGACGCGAGTTCGCTCAGGCCACCCGGACCCATCAAGCGTGGTGCCGACAGGTGCGGGCTTGACCACCGTGAGCGGGTGAAGGCCGCCCGCATTGCCTCGTCCAAATCCGTTCTGGCGGCGGCCTGCCGCCCTGCCAGCTCGCGACGGGCCGCCGCATCGCCGTTGAGTCCGGGGTGGAGTGATGGCAGCAGTTCCAGGGCAGCATGACGGGCGGCGGCATCCAGCAGCTCATGCCCCTCGGGAATGAACGCCATGAGAGTCATTGAGGCATCGTCAGCAACGGCAGCCCCCTCTTCGGGACTGTCAGGCTTGTCCCCAATGACCAAAACGAACTGACCGACCACGCCGCCGCCGGATGGCTCATCGGCCAGAACCTTCCGAAGGGACGAGACAGGCACGATGCGGCGGAGGAACACGCGCATCGTCCCGCGTTCGGCGTAGTGGCGCTTTGCGAGGATCGGCGACGGCTCGGCGACATGGGCCAATATTGTCGGCAGATCTTCCCGCAGACGCGCCGTAAGCGCTTCGGCCTCGCTTTCGACATCGATGTCGCTTCCAGCGAAGATCCCCCATCCGCCTGCATGTCGGCGCTGGACGACGACGGACCACTTCCGCAGGTCTTCGAGCAGGTCGGTGATCGGCAGGCCGTCGCCGAAAGTCTGAGCGAGAAGCTGATCGGTGGCGGATATCCCTGTCGGACGACCGACGATGTCAAGCAGTGCGATGGTCTTTGCCATTGCCGCATGCTTCTCGGTTGAACCGGCGCCACGTTGCGCTCTGTCGACCGCCTCGGCGGCTTCAGCCCACCGCCCGCCGTCCGGGGACGACAGGATGGACGGACCGTAGTTGAGATCAAGGTAGTCCCAGAGGTCCGAAGGCGTGTACAGGCGGTTGCTGCCTGCCTCCTCGGTATCGAGGAAGTCGCCGAATCCGCAGGGTTCGTGCGAGCACAAGAAGGTAAATACGCTACGCTCGTTCTGACCAAAGCGGCGCCTGGAGACAGGCCCCAATAGGAGGGCCACCGTGGGATGCAGCGGCGCGCAGGCGGCAAGAGCGGCCGGCAGAGTCCGCGAACCACCCAACCTCGTCCCTGCCAGCGCTGCGGCGACACGCTCGGCCAAGGCCGCCGTCCACTTGGTTTTGGGACCGTCGATCGCTCCTGCAATCAGGCCGACCACCTCCTCGACGGCAATGCTGAACGGCGTGTCGGCAAACCGACCCTGAATCTTCGCCCATTCTGCCCGTGCCGTCTTGGAACCTCGGCGAGCATACTCATCGAACGCTTGGTGAAGAATGCCGAGAACGACGCCCCGGGACTTTTGACGGGACAGAACCTCGGCCAATTCCTGGAAGATGTGAATGTCGCCGTTGCCGATGGCCGCATGCTCGAGGAACTTACCCATCTCGTCGACGATGATCAGCAGACCGTCGCCTTCGGCATCGGCCTTGGCCATCGTGCTCTTAATGGACGAAATCAACGAGGAGACGTCGGCCACAGAGGAGGCGTTACGGACTTCATGCCCCCAACGGTTCCTGCATGCCTCCGACAGCGCGGCCGCGATGGCTTGGATCGGGCACTCCCGCCTGCCGACGACACGGACAACCACCCAGCCCCTCGAAGAGCACGGAACGCTCTCACGAAATTCGGCCAGCCGACGTTGTTCGAGAATGTGCTCGGCGCAACTCCGCAAAGGCCCTTGGGGTGACAGCAATCCTGCCAGGACGAGCGCCAAGCTCGATTTGCCTGAACCGTATGGGCCGGTCCACGTGAAGGCCCTCTGGTTCGTAGCGGCAATATCGCCAGTCAGTTGCTTCAGGGTGCGCCAGACCGTGTTAGTGAGGCGATACCCTTCGATGCCGTCCACATCCAAGTCGGCGTCGAGCCGCTTGGCGCGCCGATAGTGGCGATCGACGGTGTAGACGTCGGCCAGGAACGCCATTATGCCGCCTCCTGGAATGAGGCCAGCACATAAGAAAGCGGGTCGTCGGTGACCCTGATACGCTGGAGTTGCCTGAGGCCGGCCGTGTCCACCCACCGCAAGGCACCATCGGTGACGTCCGCAATCCTCTCCAGCCGCTCGGCGACGCCATCCTCGTCGAGTCTGAAAACGCGGCCGGGACTCCCCGGAGCATGGGCTATTTTATCGAATCCAAGAGTTCTGTGGTCACCACCGCGTCGGTCCAAGAACTCGGCCAATGCAAAGGCGAAGACCCCATCAGGGAGAGTCGGTTGGCGACCGCGACGGAACTCGAACATCCGCTTGTCTCCCGTCGGACGAAGTAGCTCCAATTCGGCCAGAGGACACTCGATGGAGTCCTCCGTCACTTCACCCTTCTTCCCACGGCCATAGGAGTAGCACCGCAACAGGCATTCGACGTCGCGCTGAACCGTCCCAACCGAGACGGCCTTCCATCCGTTGGCGGCGGCGGCTCTGACGAGGTCATCCGTTAGGGATGTCTGGCTGACGGTCGAGGAAGAAGAGTGGTTGAACATCCAGTACCAGCTCGTCGCGTTCTCGGCATTTGTCGCAATCCGCCAGTGCAGTAGCCAGATCGTCCCGAGCCGCTCGAGGAACGGATCGGTGTCCAGCAAGAGGCGCTTGCCAAAGTCCGTCGGTGCGACCGAGTCTCCCGTCACCGTTGCGGCGCCGATCACCATCGCCCAATGACGCATTGACCGGACCATGTTCTTCCCAATACCGAAAGCGACCATAGCCTGTTCGATCGGATTATTAATTTCCCAGGCGATGCCATCTCTGATGAGCGGCCCTGTCAGGCACTTTCTCAGCCAATCATATCGAAACGGAAACGTCTCATGACCTGAAAACTTAGGTTTGAATTTGGCGTCCTGAATTTCATGTGTGGCCACGGCAGCTCTCCTGGACGATTCCGTCCAGGAGGCACCTTAGCGGCACCGATTGCTGCCTTCAAGGTCGATGGGCCGGATTTTGGTTCAATCCGCCACAATCTGTTGTCAGTTCTACCGAGACCGGATACCATCGTGGGATCCGGTGGATGAGACTCAATGGAGAGGCCGATGCTAGCATCCGGCGGTCAAGCAAAATTCTCGCAGAAACCTGCAAGGACCATTGATTCCGGCAGGCTATTGGTAGTCGAGCGCAAGAATTCAAAGTACCTTTCTTCAAAAAAGCAAGAACAGCAGATATATCTTGACTATCAGGCGACGACGCCCGTCGATCCGCGCGTGTTCGAGGCGATGGTTCCGTTCCTGCTTGGTGAGTTCGGAAATCCGCACTCGGCTCTGCACGGCTTCGGTCGCCGAGCTGAGGCTGCAGTGCGCCGGGCACGGCAGGATATCGCCATGATTGTTGGAGCGCTTCCCGAGGATGTGATTATCACGTCGGGTGCGACCGAGGCCAACAATCTCGCGCTCCGGGGCCTAGCCGAGGGATGGAGAGGGTCGCCGTTCAGGCTGGTGTCCATCGGAATCGAGCATCCGAGCGTTCTGGAGCCGGCCGCACGACTGGCCTCGGCAGGGTTCGATGTTGTCATTCTGCCTGTCGAGGCTGAGGGTCTGGTGGACTTAAAGAGGCTCGACAGGGAACTGAGTCGCGGCCTAGCGCTGGTTTCGGTTGCGGCCGCCAATAATGAAATTGGAGTTCTTCAGCCGATTGCCGAAATCGCAGAGCTTTGCCACCGACATGGCTGCCTGTTTCACACCGATGCATCGCAGACCGTCGGCAAGGTTCCGCTCGACATGTATGGGATGGGAATCGACCTGCTCACGCTCTCCGGGCACAAGGCATACGGACCCAAGGGCATCGGTGCGCTGGTTGCAACCGCAGAATCCCGACGCCTCTTGGCTCCGCAAATGCTCGGTGGCGGACAGCAGGACGGGCTCAGAGCGGGTACGGTTCCCGTGGCGCTTTGCGTCGGCTTGGGCATGGCATGCCGGGTGGCATCGACCGAAATGCAGAGTGAGGGGCTCCGACTGACCGACTACCGGGCCCGCTTGTTGGGCGCGCTGGAAACAGCGGTCGGGGGGGTCATGTTCAACGGCTCGGCCCTTTGCCGTCTCCCTGGCAATCTCAGCGTGTGCATCGCGGGTGTGGATGCCCATCAGTTGATTGCAATGGTGCCTGAGTTGGCGATCTCGACGGGGTCCGCATGCGCGTCGTCCGGCGGGCATCCGTCTTATGTGCTCAAGGCCATAGGCCTGACCGATGAGGAAATACGAAGCTCGGTGAGAATTGGTCTTGGTCGGTTCACGACGCAGGACGAGGTCGATAAGGCCGCAGATCGGCTCGCGACCGCCATAGGCAGACTCCGTTGCCGCGAGTCCGTTGCTGACTGTCAGACCATCGGGCCTTGATGATCACTCATCAAGGCTGCCCTCCGCGCCCCCTAGAGTCCACACACTGGGGCTTCGCGTCCACGAGGACGTCGCGGCCCGAGGACCGGCGATGTGTCAGTATCAGGGCTCGCCGGTATCAGACCTCAAGCCTTGATACTGATGATGTGGACGTCTGCTCTCCACCGGCATCTAGGCGCCACAGGGGGGCAGTGTCAGAGCGCCACATTGGGAGGGCTGTCTTCACGGTCAACGCCAACACGCCCCAGAAGATCACCAGGGCGGACTTAAGGAGAAACCTCCCCTGAACCCCGGAGGTGCGCGACACTGCACCGATAACCGTGTGAAAAAATTGGTGGAAGGGGAAGGATTCGAACCTTCGTACTCCGGAGAGGGCAGATTTACAGTCTGCTGCCTTTAACCACTCGGCCACCCTTCCTCAGCCTGCCCCTGGGGGCCGCCAACGAATTCGCGCATAATCGCGATTTTGAACCGGCTGTCAACGAGTTTAAATGCGGATTCGGCAAAATAATATGGGGTGCGCTCTGGACTGGTTCCGGGGATGGGGATGGGCTATGGTCGCCGGATTCGTTATCAGACAACCGGTAGCCGACATCCGAATATGGGACAAATGGAACCTCGACCGGCGTTGACGCCGGGCCGCTCTGATTGGAGCGTGGATGAACTGGTGGCGATCTATGAGACGCCGTTGCTCGATCTGATCGACCATGCCAGTCGCGTTCACCGTCAGTATCACGATCCGCGCGAGATTCAGCGCGCCGCTCTGTTCAGCATCAAGACCGGCGGTTGCCCCGAAGATTGCGCCTATTGCCCGCAATCGGCGCATCACGTCGAGGTCAAGTTGACCCGCGAGCGGATTATGGAGCCGGCAACGGTGATTGCCGCCGCTGCCGAGGCCAAGGCTACTGGCGCTTCGCGCTTCTGCATGGGGGCGGCTTGGCGCGAGGCGCGGGACGGTGCCGAGTTTGATGCCGTGTTAGAGATGGTTCGGGGCGTCAGCGCCATCGGCATGGAATCTTGCGTGACCTTGGGCATGCTTCGGCCCGATCAGGCTCGCCGCCTCGCCGAAGCCGGCTTGACCGCCTATAACCACAATCTTGACACCAGCCCTGAATTCTACAGCAAGATCATCGGCACCCGCAGCTATCAGGACCGGCTGGAAACGCTGGGGGTGGTGCGCGCCGCCGGGATCAAGCTGTGTTGCGGCGGGATTATCGGAATGGGCGAATCGGTTCGGGACCGGGCCGGGTTGATCCAGGTTCTGGCTTCGCAAACGCCCCACCCGGAAAGTGTGCCCATCAATGCGCTGGTCCCGGTGCCGGGAACGCCCATGGCGGCCCGTCCGCCGGTCGAGCCCCTAGAACTGGTACGGATGGTGGCCACCGCCCGTATCGCCATGCCTGGCAGCCAAGTTCGTCTATCCGCCGGTCGCCGCAACCTGACCCCCGAGGCTCAGATCTTGTGTTTCCTGGTCGGTGCCAATTCCATTTTCTCTGGTGAAAAATTGTTGACCACTCCAAATGCTGAAGACGACGGCGATGTTGCGTTGCTCCGCGCCGTTGGGGCTCACCCGTAATGGCGAAACGCCCCCCGTCGGCACCTCCGGCCACCCGAAGCACCAAAGCGGCCCGTCCGGTCTTTCTGTATGGACTCCATAGCGTCGCCGCCGCTTGGCTGAACCCAGAGCGGGAATGCCGGCGCTTGCTGGGCACTGAGGGCGCATTGGCCTCTTTGGGAGCGGCGCTTCAGCAAGCCCGTACCCAGGGGTTAAACCGCCCGGCGCCCGTCACCGTCGGGCGTCAGGAGTTGGATGTCCTGCTGCCTCAAGGGGCCGTCCATCAAGGCGTTGCCCTGGAAGTGGGGCCGCTGCCCGAGATCGATCTGGAAGATCTGCTGCGCTTGCCCGAAGAGCAGCTTCCGGGAGCGGTGGTGGTGCTGGATCAAGTCACCGATCCCCATAATGTCGGTGCGATTCTGCGTTCGGCGGCAGCCTTTGGAGCCGGAGCGGTGATCGTGACTGAACGTCACGCACCCGAAACCACCGGAACCCTGGCCAAAAGTGCCTCGGGCGCCGTCGATTTGATCCCACTGATTCGCGTGACCAATTTAGCTCGGTCGTTGGCTGATCTTCAGAAGGCCGGCTATTGGTGCATCGGCCTGGACGAGACCGGGCGCCGGCCCTTGCCGGAATTGGACCTGACGGGTCGAATCGCCATCGTGTTGGGCGCCGAAGGAACGGGGTTGCGTCGCTTGACTCAAGAGCGTTGCGACGATTTGGCGCGCCTGCCCACCACCGGGGCCATCGCCACACTGAATGTTTCAAACGCCGCTGCGGTGGCGCTGTATGAATGGGTGCGCAAACGAAAGGCCGGCTGATCCCAAGAAGGATTTCGGCATGTCCAGAAGCAGTTCGGCGGGTAAACTTTACACCGCCTTAATGTTGAAGATGCTGCATGGTGGCGGCGAGGTGGCCACAATCCTGGACGTTGGCGCTGGCGATGGTGCCTACCGGGATTTAATCTCGCCGCCCTTGCCGGACGTCACCTGGATCGGGGTTGAGGTTTGGGAACCTTATATCGAGCGGTTTGCTCTGCGAAGCCGCTATGATCGGTTGATCTGTTCCGATATTCGTGACCTCGATCCGGCGACGCTGCCGGCGATTGACGTCACGATTTTCGGTGATATTCTCGAGCATATGAGCAAAAGCGATGCCCAAAGCGTTGTCGCGCGTTATTTGACCAAATCCCGGTTTGTGGTCATTTCTATTCCGATCACCCACTATCCCCAAGATCAGATCAACGACAATCCCTTTGAAGTCCATGTTAAAGATGACTGGTCCCATCAAGAAGTCATCCGCAGCTTTGTAGGGTTCGCTGCGGCCTGCGTTCATTTTGATATCGGCGTGTATTTCCTGTCTGGATCGCCGGAGGGGCGCCAAAAACTGAATATGTTGCAATCCCTGATCCCTGACCTAGTCGAAAAAATGTCGCCAGGAGAGCCTTTGCGTTGGCCAAGAGTGTACGCGGGTCCGTGACCGGGGGCGCGGCCATACCGGATTCGGTCCCTCCGTCCTCCCTAGACCCATCGGCGCTCACCACAGAGGGCGCTTTTTCGACCGCAGGCCAATTTGGTCCAGGAGCCATGCCCCGACGGCGCGAGCAGCGCGTGGTTTACGCGGTGCCCTGTTATCCCGATTTTCGCAGCGCCGTGTTGACTCTGGCCAAAGCCCGTGAGGTGGCCGTAGCCGAACTGGTTCGCATGGTATTGGCACTGGTTTCGCCGACGATTCGCGCCGGAATCCCCGATCCCGGCGAACCCGGTCGACAGGGCGCCGATCCTGGAACCCAGCACAACCGTCGCCCAACGCTGATTCCCACCCTGGTCTTGCGATTGGCGCCTGGTCTGGACCATGTCACCATTCGACGCGCGTTAGCGTTAGCCTTGGCATTCGACGATCCCAAGAGTTACCGCCTGATCCGCGAGGATGAGCATCGGCGTTTGGTCAGCAGTCATGAAAAATTAGAGTATCGTAACCGGGCTTTGATCAAAGCCATTGATCGTTTGGCTTTTCGTCCCCACGTTGGCCATCTTGAGCTTGGTGATGCCACTGCCATCCTGGGCTTGTCCAGAGTTCCAGACTATGATGAGCAGATGGTCTCGAAACGTTTCCGTGAATTGGCGCCGATCTTTCATCCCGATACCGGAGTTCTCCCTTGCCGCGAGCGCATGGGCTGTCTGATCGAAGCCCGCAACCTGTTGGTCGGATATTTGCGGCGATTGCGGTAACCTTCACCCAAGAACCCTGGTCAACGAGCCGATAAAATATTAATTTGATCGGGATACTTCATTACCATGAATAATAAAAGATTAATGACAATCATTTTGTTACTACGGATTGGCGCCATTGTAGCTCTAATTACGGCTAGTTTCTTTGCAATTGCGATGGCTGCGTTCGCAACCGATGATCCCTCATCATCAAAAACTATAGCATTAATTATTGGTTTATTTTTCTTCATTATTCTTGCCGTCCCTGCGACTTGGTTCCCTTTATGGGCGGCCCGCTCTGTCACAAAGCAGGGAGCCCACGGACTCCGTCTCGCGACAGTTTTCAGCCTTATCAGCATAATATTTCTTTTTCCACTTGGAACAAGTGTTGGAATAATCCTTCTTTATCAAATCATCAAGATTAAAATTGGGCCATAGTATAAAGTTATGTAAGATTTAATCGTGTGTTTTCCAAGCTTTATGGTGGATTTTGTGGCCTAATCTTGAGGCCACGCGATCCGGCGCGCAAAGCCAGGGGCGCGGATGTGCCCGCCTGGCGTTTGAGGACGGCTTTGGCGTGGAATTCGGTGTTGCAGAACCCAAACAAACGCGCTAGAAGTACCGCCGTCAACGTCACCGCCCCCCAGCCCGCCGATATGATGGGCTTGGGGACGGTTGTTGCGCAAAGCGGAGAGGTGCCGGAGCGGTCGATCGGGGCGGTCTCGAAAACCGTTGTACCCGCAAGGGTACCGAGGGTTCGAATCCCTCCCTCTCCGCCAGCCCCCATGATCTCATCCAACGGCCCTAGACAATGATCCGTGCCGTTGGTATCGGCGGCGACTTCACGCGGCCTTTGTGGTCGGGTCGGTGAACCGCACAACCACCACGCCGATTTCGTCGGCGGTGTGGAGGCTCGGCGATTGCTCGGCTACCCAGACGCCGGGCGGGCGTACCCGCGCGCCCCTAGAGTCCGCACTGGGGCTTTGTGCCCGCGAGGTCGCGCGGGCGCTGGCGGCGAAGTCGGCTTGGCATTGGCCGCTCCGCCTGTTCCCGTGTGGCTTATTCTGCCGTGTCTCGTCTTTCCAGCGCCGCCCGGATCAGCGTTTGGGTTTCCTCGAGGCCGTAGAGTTCAATAAACGAACCCATCCGTGGGCCGGTGGTTTGGCCGAGCAGCAATTCATACAGGCACTGGAACCAAGCTTTGAGGTCTGGGAAGGGGTGGCGCTTGCCGACATCGTAGACGACGGTTTGAATGACGTCGGCTTTGGCCGTCGCCGGCAGAGCCTGGAGTTCGTGGGCCAGGTCGGTCAGGGCCGCCGCTTCGTCCCCGGTCGGGGCGCGGGTTCGCTTGGTGGGCAACACAAAGTCTTTGTAATAGTGCAGGGCGTGATCGGCCAGTCGATCAAGGAACGGCGCGTTCTCTGGCGTTGCATCGGGCGCGTAACGGCTGATAAAGCCCCACATGGCCGCCTTGGTTTCAGCATGGGCTGCGCCGGCTAGATTCAGCAGTAGGCTGAAGGACAGGTCGGCCCGTACCGTCGGGATGGCGCCATTGTGAATGTGCCACGCGGGATTCTCCAGTTGCTTGGCAGGCTCCTCGGTGGCGGCTTTGTCGACGAAGGTCAGATAGTCATCGACCGCTCGTGGAATTACGTCAAAATAAAGACGCTTGGCCGCGCGCGGCTTTTGGAACATAAACAACGCTAGGCTTTCTGCCGGAGCATAGGCTAGCCATTCTTCCATTGACAAGCCATTGCCTTTGGACTTGGAAATTTTTTGCCCTTTATTGTCTAAGAACAATTCATAAATATAAGTTTCCGGCGGCGTTCGTCCGAGAATTGAACAGATTTTTGAGGCCAGCTCGACGGATGGAATCAGGTCTTTCCCGGACATCTCATAATCGACCTGCAACGCCGACCAGCGCATGCCCCAATCGGGTTTCCATTGCAGTTTGGTATGGCCGCCGGTAACGGGAACTTCGGTCTTTGCGCCGTTTTCGTCTTCAAAAACAATGGTTCCGGCGGCGGGATTGGTTTCGAGGATTGGAACTTGAAGAACCCGGCCTGTGGTCGGTGAAATCGGCAGGAACGGGCTGTAAGACTTGGCCCTCTCTTCGCGCAGGCTTGGCAGCATCACCGCCATGATTTCATCATAATGGGCCAGTACGCCCAATAAAGCCTGATCAAACCGTCCCGAGCGATACCATTCGGTCGAAGATTGGAACTCATAATCAAAGCCAAAGCTGTCGAGAAAGCCTCGAAGCCGGGCATTGTTATGGTGACCAAAGCTTTCGTAGGTGCCAAATGGGTCGGGAATTTGGGTCAGGGGGCGGCCAAGATAGGATTCGATCCGATGAGGATTGGGAATGTTATCGGGAACTTTGCGCAATCCGTCCATATCGTCGGAGAAGGCAAACAGGCGGGTGGGAAAATCGCAGAGACGTTCAAAAGCGCGCCGCACCAGGGTGGTCCGCAGCACCTCGCCGAAGGTGCCAATATGGGGCAGCCCCGATGGCCCATAGCCGGTTTCGAAGAGCACATAGCCTTTTTCGGGCAACCGACCGCCCAACCGCGCCAAGAGCTTCCGCGCCTCCTCAAATGGCCAAGCCTTGGCCGCCATCGCCATCTCTAGCGCGCGTTCCGTTCCCATGACGATGCTCTTTCACTGTGTTTTGTGGACGTGCCGGTCACAGACCGGCCCTGTGGGGGGCCAATCCTAGAAGTGCAGGGCGCAAGCGTCAATGGGAGGCGTTCATATTATCAGCCTTGGTCGAGATCACAGCCGTTTGATTTCGATATTGTATTTGCGTAAAGCATAGCCCAACTGCCGGGGCGTCAGGTCCAGGAGGCGGGCGGCCTTAGCCTGGACCCATCCGGCTTTCTCCATAGCCCGGATCAGGCGTTGGCGCTGGGGCAATTCCGGACCGGCCCGCAGGTCGTCGGGTTCGTCGAACTCGTCGTCTTCGCCGTCTCCCTCATAGTCCGAATCGAGGTTAGAGGCCGTCGGGGCTGTTGCTAAACGGCGGGTCGGGGAGGGGGATTCACAGCCACGCGTCGCCGGATTGGTGATGGTTGGTGAAGTGGTGGCGGTGTTTGGCAGCCAGAGCACCCGCGACAAGCAAGAATCGGTTTGGCAAGCCAAATCCATGTCTTCGATCACGTCCCCGCGCGTCATGGTCGCGGCGCGATTGATGCAGTTTTCCAGTTCCCGAACATTACCCGGAAATTTGCAGGTGGTTAAAACGTGCATGGCGCGGGGGGCAAAGCGGAGGCGACGCTCATTTTCTTCATTAAAGCGGGCCAGAAAGGCCTCGGCCAACATTGGAATGTCATCTTGACGGTTACGCAATGCCGGAACAAAGATCGGGACGACATTGATCCGGTAGTAAAGATCACCACGAAACCGGCCTTGGGCAACCGCCTCTTCAAGATTCCGGTTGGTAGCGCAAATCAAGCGGACCTTGACCTTGACGGTCTTCATGCCACCGACCCGTTCGAACTCGCCCTCCTGAAGCACCCGCAACAATTTAGCCTGGAACGGCATGGAGATTTCGCCGATTTCATCCAAAAACAGAGTGCCGCCATGGGCCAGCTCGAATCGGCCCTTGCGATCTTGGGTGGCGCCGGTAAAGGCGCCTTTTTCGTGGCCGAACAATTCGCTTTCCAACAAGCCTTCGGGTAAGGCCGCACAATTAACCCGAATGAAAGGGCCGTCTTTAACCTTGCTTAACGTGTGGATAGCCCGTGCGATCAGCTCTTTGCCGGTTCCGCTTTCACCTCTGATCATGACGGTTGAACGGGTGGGCGCAGCTTGGTCGATTTCGGCATAAAGCGCCTGCATTGGGCGGCTGCCGCCGGTCATTGCTTGCATCTGGCAGCGGCGACCAGAGCCCGCCCCAGTGGCAGCACGGGCGGCATCCTGGCGTCGACAGGATTCATCCATTAACAGGCGCCGATCCTCGGCAATGTGCTGGTGTAGCGCCAGCGTCTGGCCAATCAGATTGGCCACCATCACCAACAGGCGCACGTCGGCTTCGAAATTGACCGAGGCGCCGGCGCCCCAGATTCGATCAACGATTAAGACGCCGAACGGCTTGCCTCCGCTTTTTAACGGGACCGCAATCAGCGAAATCCGTTCATCTGCACCCAAGGTCAAAAGACCGGCATGATCGGCCAGATCGGGCTCGCTCGCCACATCTTGCACCACATAGGGCATGCCCGAGGATACCGTGCTGCGGGCCACCGCCAGCGGCAGCCGGGCATCCCCTTTTCGCACCGCTTCGGGGGCCATGCCGGCGGCAGCCAGGATTGTCAACGCGTGACTATCGCTTTTCTTGATCGCGATCGTCCCTCGGCGCATCTGTAGGTATGATGCCAGCAGATTCAGAATATCAAGAAGCGTGCGCTCCAGGTCTAGCGACGAACTCAGCATCTTGCTGATTTCGTAGAGGCTAACCAGGGAAATGGCCGTGCTGTTGGTAGGAACGCTGCCGATCATGGGTTTGTTTCCTCAACGACGACACGATTCCGGCTCGGCCAGACACGGCCCTTCGGTAGCCAAGCGAATCCGAAGGGGGTGATCCATCGACGAGTCCGGTCCTCTGGATGAGATGTCGTGGCTGTCCCGGAAAAGGAGTGCATGGGCTGTGCCATAATTCGGCATGACAGGCATGCGTGTTTTGGACAACCAGAAAAAAGGAGTAACCCCTTGCTAAGGCAGGGTTTGAATGGGCAAGGGCGGGGGCTCATTCCGGCCTTCGGTTAACGAATGAAATCGCCGGGTGGTTTTGGCCCCGATCCTGTGCTGCGCTGCGGCAAATTAATGCTTTATTAATAGGCAGTCTTATCACCAAGAAGCACTGATGCCGACGCTAACAATCTGGTAACGTCGCCACTTCGAGCGGCCGGGATGTGGGGCCTTGGGGGTGTGAACGCCAGAGGCCGCTGGTATCAGGGCACGAAATGCCGCGATGTTACCGTGTGCTGCTCCTCGTTTTATAACAAGCGAAAGTTGAGATCGGTGAGTTCGTCCTTGCGCAGCCTGTTCGCCAATGGCGTCTATTTGTTCGGCGGTGGCGCCGCCGGTATGGGGTTGGCTTTGCTTCAAACCCTTATTTTAGCAAGAACATTGGGGCCCGCGCATTTCGGGATTTGGAGCGGGGTGCAGGCTTATGTGCTGGTCGCCTATTCTTTATGCACTTTTCGGACATCAGAGCCGGTGACCCGGTATCTGGTGGATTTGCAGCATCGTCAAGATCATGGCTTACTCGAGGTCTTGTTGGCTTCGGCTTTGGCCACCGATATTGCCACCCGCAGCTTGGCGCTTTTGGTGATTGTGATTTCGGTGCCGTGGATAGCCGGGATGCTTCCTGGTGGTGCGGATGCGGTGCCGCTGTATGTGCTGATTGGCGGCGCACAATTATGCGGCGTTTTTGATCAAGTTTGGTTTAGCGTTGCTCGGGATTTGGGGTGGTATCGTGCTATCGCCGCTCTGAACGCCGGCTTTCCTTTACTGCGGGTGGGCGGGCTGGCGCTCTTGTGGGGAACCGGAACCTTGACTCTGGCAACGGCGGCATGGCTGACGCTGCTGGCAGGGTTGATCCAGTTTGGGGTGACCGGAGCCTGTTTGATTCGAGCGATGGCCGACGGCCATGGGGTGACCGCAGGGGGGCTGATCCGATCGAGCTTTGTCTCTCGCCGTCGGGAGATCAGCGCCTTTTGGGGATTCATGGGAGCGACGTTCTTCTCAAGCATCTTTTCCTCGATGATCAAAGAGGCCGACACGCTGATCCTGGGTTTCTGCCGCCCTGCCGAGGATGTTGGCTGGTACCGTTTGGGGAAAAGCTTGGCGGCGGCGGTGATGCGTGTGGGCGAGATGCTCGGACTGGTGATCTACCAGGACTTTAGCGAGTTGGTGGTTCGGCGGGATATGGCCGAGATTCGCAGACGTATTCTTCTCCTGTGCCGAACTTGGTTGCCCTTGGTTGCGGTGGGGACGGTGATTGGGATTCTGATCGCGCGATCGGCGATCATCTTGATATTTGGTGTCGCCTTTGAACCCGCGACCGTAACCCTCCAGGTGTTGCTGGCGGCTGGCGGGATTGTTACCATGTTATTTTGGGCGCGACCCATGGTCTTGGCCCTGGAGCTGTACTGGTACAATCTGCGGATCACCATGGTTCAGGGCGCGGTGCTGTTGCCGCTCAATGTGGTCTTGTGCCAGACCTATGGCATTGCCGGAGCCACGGCGACACTGGCGTTGTCCTGGCTTGTTGGCTGCGCTGCGTTGCTGTGGCCGCTGGTGACTCGACTCTCATCCGTGGCGTGTCGGCCCAATGAGTCTTCGTGAGATCAAATCTGACCGATGGGGTCTGTCTTTTTCCCGTGTCAAACCCCATCGGTGCTCGTCTTCCGATGATAAGCCAAACCGCATCTGCGGTAGAATATCAATATATGTGATGTGTCGCAGGTTCCGCTGGCCCGCTCTTTCTCCTTGAAGGGTGGACGGTGGCTGACCTATCAATGCCCAAGTCTTGATAACGGGGATTTTTATATGAGCGATCAGTTGGATGCGATTCGAAACGCCCGAATCCTGATCGTCGACGATACCCCTATGAATGTCAGTCTGCTGGAAAGCATTTTGGCCGGTGCTGGTTATACCTCGGTGACCGGCCTGACCAATCCTGAATTGGTCTTTGACCTGCATCGACAGATGGATTTTGATCTGGTTTTGTTGGATATCCAGATGCCACGGCTTGATGGTTTCGCCGTGATGAAGCAATTAATAGAGATGGCTGGCGGCGATTACTTGCCGGTGTTGGTTTTGACGGCATCGACCGACCGCTCCACCCGCCTGCGGGCGCTGGAACTGGGGGCCAAGGACTATCTCACCAAACCCTTTGAACGGCTGGAAGTTCTGCACCGGATACGAAACCTTTTGGTTGTACGCGCCCAGTACCGGGAGCGCCAACGCCAGAGCGAGCAGTTAGAGCAGATGGTGCGGGACCGAACTCGGGAGCTGGAGCGGACCCGGCTGGAGATCATTCACCGCCTGAGCCGGGCCGGAGAATACCGGGATAACGAGACCGGCATGCATGTGATCCGAATGAGCAAAGGCTGCCAACGATTGGCGCTGGCCGCCGGATTGGGGGAGGCGTTCGGGGAGCTGATCCTTTACGCCAGCCCGATGCATGATGTTGGCAAGATCGGCATTCCTGATCGGGTGCTGTTAAAGGAGGGGCTTCTTGATCCCGACGAGCGGGCGCTCATGCAGCGTCACGTTGAGATCGGATTGTCGATCCTGGGCAGCCATGCCGACGATCTCTTACGGATGGCCGCCAATATCGTGGAAAGCCACCATGAACGGTGGGATGGTCATGGCTATCCCCAGGGCCTGAAAGGCTTGGAGATTCCCATTGAAGGGCGTATCGCAGCCATTTGCGACGTGTTCGACGCACTGACCTCACGTCGCTCTTATAAGCCGGCATGGCCAGTGCCCGACGCGATCGCTTACCTGCGCAAGCACGCCGGAAGCCATTTCGATCCCGAATTGGTGGATCGATTCATTGGCATCCTGTCGGACATTCTGGAGATTCGTCGGGAACATGCCGACGACTCTCCAGGAGAATAAGCGGGGCAGATTAAAGGGTCTGATACCGGCGAGCTATAACGATGACACACTGCCGGTATCGGGCCGCGACGACGGCCCCGCGTCCTCGTGGACGCGAAGCCCCAGTGTGTGGACTCCAGGGAGCGCGGATGCGCCCGCCCGGCGTCTGAG
>CAIXKV010000222.1 GCA_903920145.1 uncultured Rhodospirillales bacterium | reverse complement strand
GCTTCGCGCGCATGGGCGCGCGGGGCCGCCGTCGCGGCCCGATACCGGCGATGTGTCAGTATCAGGGCTCGCCGGTATTATACCAGCGGCCCTAGACAAATCCGTGCCGTTGGTATCCGGCGGCGACCGCCGCCGCGCGCCCCATGGCGCGAAGCCAAAGGCGCGGATGCCGGTCTATTCTCAGCGCCCTCGATCCAACAGCCTGCCCACAAACGGACCCAAGGGCCCGTGCGCCAAAAAGGATCGCAGGCGACGGCGCCAATCGGTCGGCTGATCGTCCTCAAAGCATAACCGAACGCCAACCTCCTTGATGTCGCGACCGATCATGTCGATGACAATTAGCTCAACCGGCCCAACCCGCAGCCGATCGCCGCGCCCCACCGTTGAGCCGATGCGCCCCTTCAACAGGCCATTCACCGTAAGGCCAGAGGCGGCCCCTTCCAGGGGCAGATCATAGGCACGAACCAAGCTTTCCACCGAACTGGCGCCATCCACGAAAAAGTCGCCATGTTCGCGCCGCAGATGTGCCGCCGTCGATTTAAAGCGGCGCGAGAAAAAGCGATCCACCACCAGCGACAGAGCGGGTGGTGTCAAAACCAGCACCACATCATCAGCTCGAAGCCGATCGATCTCCGGGCTGCTGAGAACCGCACCATCGCGGATCACCGTGACCACCCGAACCCGATCCGGGACCGCCAATTCGGCAAAGGCAAAATCAGTGGCCCGGCTGTGAGGCTTGACCGTATAGGCCACCAAATCCCGGTCGATCTGGTGCAACATGTCGAATTCCAGCTTGTCTGCGGCTTCGGGATTTGGGGCCAATGCGACCCCCAACCGACGCGCCACCCAGGCCGCTGTCCACCCCTGAAGCACCAACGAGACCAGCACCACCACGAAGGCAACGTTGAAATACGTCCGGGACTCGTCGATGCCAGCCATGGCCGGCAGCAACGCCAGAAAGATCGGCACTGCACCGCGTAGCCCCACCCAGGCCGCAAACAATTGTTCAGGCATGCTGAATCCAAAAGGCGCCAAAGCCAACGCAACAGCCACGGGCCGAGCCACAAAAATCAAAATAACGGCAATTCCTAACGCTAAGAACGCCTGTCCGGCCAATTGATGAGGACTGACCAGCAGTCCCAGTAACAAAAACATGGTAATTTGAGACAACCACATCAGCCCGTCGAAAAATCGGCAGGTCATGGTTTTGGCTCGAACCCGGCGCGAACCGTAGACGATCCCAGCGACATACATGGCCAAATAGCCGCTGCCCCCCAACAATGCCGTGCCGCTGAACGTCAGCAGGCAGACCGCCAGAGTCAGAATCGGATAGAGTCCCGCCGCCAGTTCCAGCCGGTTGGTCAGCCACGCCAATCCCATCCCGCCAAACCACCCCAACAACAGCCCAAGCCCCATCTGGCGCACAAAGTCGGCGGCAACGCCCCAGCCCACGGCCTGCCCACTGGCCTGAATCAAAGCAACACAGGCCATGGTCAGGAAAATCCCCATGGGATCGTTGCTGCCGGATTCAACTTCCAGGGTTGCGCGCAAGCGGTCGCGTAGCGTTACGCCGGTGTGGCCAAGCGCCATAAACACCGCCGGTGCATCGGTGGCAGCAACGATGGCCCCCATCAGGAACGCGTGGAGCGGGTCCAGGTGAAACAACCAGTGCGCTCCGGCAGCCGTGACTCCGGCGGTGATCAGCACGCCGAGGGTGGCCAGAGATAAGGCCGGCGCCCAAGCCGCCTGAAGCGTCGCCAAGGGTGTCCGCAGTCCGCCATCAAACAGAATGATGGCTAATGCGCAATTGCCGATCAGGAAGGACAAGTCGAGATTATCGTAAGCAATCCCTCCGGGACCATCCTCCCCCGCCAGCATGCCCAACCCCAAAAAGGTGAGCAGCAACGGAGCCCCCAAGCGTGCCGACAACAGCCCCGCAAGAATGCTGGCGAACAACAGTAGCGAAGCGACCAGCAGCCCAACCAATCCGGCGGTCACGTCAGGCCCTCATCAGTCATACCAGTGAACCGTTAAAAACCCCAAGGGAGGCGACAGAGAGTCCGGGAGCTTCGCCCCATAGACGCCAAAATAGGGCTTTTCGTGAGCCCTGCCCAACATCCTAAAGAAGCCCCCCAAAGGGCCAGAAGACAACGCCTCCCGCGCGTGCAGAGCCGACCTCCACAAAAACCAAGATGATGGGGCTATCCTTGGCGCTCGCGAGTCACCCGCCAAGCCAACAGCATTGCGCCCACCAGCAGCAACGCCGCCAATAAAAAGGGGGCACCCGGCATCCGCCATGCCTGATCAACCCCGATGGCAAAGGCGAAAGTTATGGTGAACAGGCCAGGACCAATCATCCCGGAAACGCCCCGCAAACCATGGACGGCGCCTTGAAGCTGGCCTTGCTCGGAAGAATCGACCCGACGAGTCATCAAACTTTGAGCCGAGGGCCCCAACACCCCCCACAACGCCATCACAGGAATCCCCACCCACAGGGCCCCACCGACCGGGGCAAAGGCAAAAATTGTGAACCCGATAGCGCCACACAGCAGAGCCCCAAGCATCGCTCGACGCTCCCCGATCCGGGCCACGACGGGGCGTACCAAACCACCCTGAACAATCGCGCTGCAAACACCAACCCCGGCCAAGGTCAAACCGACGGTGGCCTCGTCCCAACCATAGCGGTACGCACCATACAGCACAAAAACCGCCGGCAAGACCTCATGAGCCAGGGTAGACAGCAGCATGACCGTGGCCAACCCCAACAACTGGGCATGAGAACGCAGCAACGCCAGCGACCCCAACGGATTGGCCCGGCGCCAAGAAAAACCACGCCGCCGCTCCGGCGGCAAGGACTCTGGCAGCACCAGCAAACCATAAGCAGCATTGGCCAAACTCAGCCCTCCCGCCACCCAAAAAGGCAAACGAGGATCCACGCTGCCCAGCAAACCGCCCAAGGCCGGCCCCAACACAAAGCCGATACCAAAAGCAGCCCCCTGAAGCCCAAAGCCCGCTGCCCGTCGCTCCGGCGGCGTCACATCGGCAATATAGGCGCCAGCGGTGGTAAAGCTGGCGGCGGTCACACCGGAAATCATCCGGCCTACGAACAACCAGCCCAGAGTCGGCGCCAGTGCCATCACCAAATAGTCGAGACCCAAGCCAAGGTTAGACAGCAAAATCACAGGTCGGCGCCCGAACCGATCCGACAATGCCCCCAGCACCGGCGAGCATAAAAACTGCATCGCCGCCCACACGGTTCCAAACAGGCCTAACATCTCGGCTGCGCGCCCGGTATCACCATTCAAAAAACCGGCCACCAGCATCGGCAATACCGGGATGATGATCCCCAATGCCAACACATCAAGCACAATGGTGATGAAGATAAAAGCCAACGCCGGACGCCGACGCCGGTCCAGGTCCATAGGCGGTGGGGCGGGAGAGAAAGAGACTTCAGCCATGATTGATCGGATACCGGACGGAGGTTGGGAACGGAAGGACGCACGAGAGATCTCAGGCCCGCGCGACCAGGTCAAGCCTCTTTCACGCAGGGCCGACTCCTGTTCTGACTCCGACGAACCGCGCCATCCGCCCGTCGGACTTGGAACACAAGCTTGTCATTGGTTTTCAGCTGTGACCGAAACACGACCATCAAGCCTGAAAGGTATCATGCCACAACACGAACCAATAGCATCGTTAATGCCCAAAGAATTTAATCATAGATAAAAATGCTGTTTGCGCCGCCAACGCACCAAAGACCCATTTAAGCAGGTCCAATTTAGAGTCCGCTATTTTAGCTTCCAGATACGACTTCATCTGACCAATATCAGCTTTGACAGCGGCGATATCACTTTTCAGTTCGGCCTTAACCTCATGCAGTTCCACTCTGACGGCGGCGATGTCGCCTTTCAACTCGGCCTTGGCCTCATTCAGTTCGGCTCTAACGGCAGCGATGTCGCCTTTCAACTCGGCCTTGGCCTCATTCAGTTCGGCTCTAACGGCAGCGATGTCGCTTTTCAGTTCCGCTCTAACGGCAGCGATGTCGCCTTTCAGTTCCGCTCTAACGGCAGCGATGTCGCCTTTCAGTTCCGCTCTAACGGCAGCGATATCGCCTTTCAGTTCGGCCTTGGCCTCATTCAGTTCCGCTCCAACGGCAGCGATGTCGCCTTTCAGTTCGGCCTTGGCCTCATTCAAATCAACTTTGGTCGCCAAATCGGAACCGGACAGGGCGTCGGCGAAGGCTCCGGCTGCGGTGCGCGCCTGCTCCGCCGTAAAACCACCCGCCTGAAGCCGATCAGCCAGTTTTAGGGTATCGAACGCGACAACAGCCATCTGAAGACCTCCCTAGCGCCCCAAGCATAACCCGCGCCTTGACCGAAGTCTATTCTCGGACGGCACAATAACCGAACCAACGATGGCGGCAACAGCCCGACGACCACGGCCATTAACGCGATAGATCCCCATCTGAAACAACCGAAGGCATCACCGCGACAGGAGCGGGGGTGCGTAAAAAGGGCTCAAAAGACGGACGCAACGCGACCAATCCATCCTCGAGGATCATCGGGACGATTTGGGCAAAGGTATCCAGGATAATCAAAGCGTTCAGCCCAGCATCCTTGAACGCCGCAGCCGCCAGACGAAGGCGCCGAGCTTGGGCGTCGTTCAGGATGTTTAGATTCCGGTAGATCCGGTCGAGACCCGCAAGATCGGCGTCCACGGGCAAACCATCAAGGCGGCGGAAATACTGCGCCATCAGATAAGTTGAGACTGCCCGAAACACGGTCTCCTCCATCGAAGCCAACGGCAGGTGAAAGCGGGCCATTGGCTTCAAAAAGGCCGTGTAAGGGCAAGCACTACTCGCCACCGCCAGCCCCATCACAGAGCTAACGGCGTGCTGCGCCGAAACCGTCATGACCACCCGCCGATCCGGGGTAATCGCCTCGACCCCGATCTGTTGATGGGACACGAGCGCCCCCAACGGCACCACCACATCCAGCAACCCTAAGGCCACCGGACAGTAGGGATGGTCATCAACCGTCAGGGGACAATGGGGGCATTGCTGAAAGCTCAGACGAGTCCACTCTGGGGGATGGGCATCAGTCCGCCCCACGCGCTCCAGACTCTGGGAGTCGATGTCGAACCGATACTCCCGGAGCTGACCGTCAGGCAAGGTAAAGCGGTAATGAATATGGATCAAATCGGTCACGGCACCCCGCCCCGTGGCATGGCCACCAGCCCCTACCTCAACCTCCCGACGGATAGCACGAAAACAGACTCAGTCCACGGCAAAAAGATCGGGGAGCATGCTGTCCTTCACGCCTTTTTCCGTATCATACCATCGAGCCTTGATGTTGACTGATCAAGGCTGCCCTCAGACGCCGGGCGGGCGCATCCGCGCCCTTGGCTTCGCGCGCATGGGCGCGCGGGGCCGCCGTCGCGGCCCGATACCGGCGATGTGTCATTGTTATAGCTCGCCGGTATCACCCAGCCAACATCGGCGAGACCCAGGCGCCAACGGCACAGCCGGTCACGAAAATGGTGCCCAAGGTCGCACCGATCACGACCGGCGACACCGGAACCAGTAAAGCGGCGCCTACGGCGGCCAAGACTTCTCCGGGGCCGACGGCCACGGCTAGGCCCGTTCCGGCAGTCCCCGCAACGGCACAGCCGATACCATGAGTCTTGAGATCACTGGAAAGGGATGACGCCGTCTTTTGCGCGGGACCAGCCACAGGAGCCCCCTCGCCTCGCTGGATATCATTCACTGGCGGCTTGAGCACTTGGGCTTCACTCACCAAACGCGGGGCTGGAACAACAACCGGCTGCGCGGTCTTGACTTCACTAGAAACGGAGGCAGGCTCCCGATGAATTGCAACCACAACAACCATCAGAACTGTCAACAAAAACGCCAGGAAGGTTCCGCCATTCATGACCGTCTCCAATGGACATTCAGCACAATTAACGCCCGACCTTTTTACCGGAAGTGCCCATCCCATGCAAGGTCGCGTCCTCAGCCAAAGACTCTGGCCTCTTGACCGTCCTACCCCAAACAGGCTTTTTGCGCTAACAGCGTTCAACTCAAGATGAGAACCATGTTCGAAAAAATACGGAACGCCTTCTGCGGGAAAAGGGACAGCGGCTTCGGCGACGGCATTGTAAAAATCGTTAAGGGCGCCCCTCTCGACCACCCCGAAGGGCCGGCTTGGCACGCCACCGCCTATGGACCAGATCGCCCCTGCCCCATGTGTCGCGAACCGAAACGACACATCCGCGACATCCAGGACGGCATTTTATGGGAAAACGGCGGAACCCGCCGTTTCGAGCCCACAGAAAGCGACGTCCAGTGCGATTGCGGCATTCTTTGGGGAGACGAAGCCAAGGCTAAAGAAGAACCGTAAGACTCCAATCGGGCACAGCGCCAACCCATCGCCGGTCTTCGGGCTACGGCTCCGCCTCCGCATGTGCGGGCGCGGAGCCGAGGCGCTGACGCGCCCGCCCGGCGTCTGGGCAGACTTGATGAAGGCTCGCCGGTATCTCAGCCAACTCGCCAGGGCAACATCCGGCCCAGCAGGCCATCACGCCGAATGAAGACATGAAACCCGGTTCCCAGAACATGAAGACCGACCAAGCCATAGAGAGCCCACTGCCCAAGGTCATGAAGGGTATGGCCAATTTTGGCAAGGTCATGATCGACCGGAACCAAGGCCGGAACCGGGAGCAGGCCAAAGAGCACCACGGGATGGCCACCCGCCGCCGAGATCAGGTAGCCGCTGATCGGCATGGCAAACAGCAACACATAGAGCAACCCGTGAGCGACATGAACCGCAGCCACTTCCACGGGACGCATAAACCCACTTAACGATGGAGGAGCGTCAAGTTGCCGCCAGATTACCCGTAAAACGCTTAATACCAAGATAGTAATGCCGATTGATTTATGAAGACTATACCAGTCCTCTCGTGTCGGATCTGTTCTCTCCAACGTCGTCATGTACCAAGCGATTGGCACCACCGCGAACATCAGCGCGGCAGAGACCCAATGAAAAGCTTGGGCAAGAAGAGAATACCGGGCCAGCGGCGCCTGAAGATCAGCATGTGTAACAGCGTCTGACATATAACTTTCCTTCTTTTCAGTCAGTTCCGCGAACGGGTATAACGCCATCGTCGCTCAAAACCAATCAAGCTCCCTATTATCGGCAGGAGGCTGCCAACGTAGCATATCGGCAAGCCCTAAGTTGATACATCGCTGGTATCACGGGCAACCGTCCTGGTTGCCAGCCGGTCAGCAAACCGAGTAAACCGGGGGCGCTGCGTCTCGACCGCTTTGGCCGTCATCGCGGTTCCAAGCGTGGGTGAATAGGACCATGATTTTATACACCGACGATCAACTCGATTTCGTCGCCGAAATTTTCAATATCGGCGTCAATAAGGCAGCTGAATCCCTGGGAGCGTTGGTCGAGCGCGATATTTCGCTTTCGGTCCCCAACCTCAGCCTGATCCAAGCCATCGATCTGGTCTCGGAACTGTGCATGACCACGGATTCCGTGTGCGGAGTCTTCAAACGAATCGCCGATCCTCTAGAATCCTACGCGGTGATCCTATTTCCCAAGCAGGAAAGCCTTAAGCTTATCAATTACGTTGTCCCGCCGGGTATGGCAGAGGAAGATTCAGCGCAAATTCGTGCCGATGCCATTACCGAAATTGGCAATATCCTGATTGGAGCCTGCCTTGGCAGCATTGCCGATACGTTTGGAATTACCATCGACCTCGATCTGCCGATTATTCATATTGAAAATCCCTCTGACTTCTTTTTAAAATCTATTGTAATTGATGACTTATGCGAGTATTTTCTAGACATTCGAATTAATATGGTGGTCGAAAATACCGCTTTGACATTTCATTGGGACTTTTTATTACCAGACAGCGCCTTTACCTTCCTTCATCAACATATGGATCGGTTGATGGCTGGTGGCCAGGATCATAATGCCCCTAGTTAGGGTTTGTACCGGCAAGCCACGACAATGACGCAGTGCCGGTACCGGGGCCGCAGTCGCGGCCCAAGGGTCGGCACTGCGTCACCATCAGACTCGCCGGTATTATCCCCCGGCCCCCCCATGCGCCACCGACCAGGACACGGGGTCATTTAAAAACGCTTCCACTTCGGCCAATGTTTCGACGTCGAAATACTGATAGCGTTTTGCGGCGGCCAGCACGTCCCACCATGTCGCCAGAGCATGCAAGCCCACCCCGATTTCGGCCATGATCTGTTGGCTTTGGGGGAAAATGCCGTAGTGGAAAACCACGAAGCTATCGTTGACCACCGCCCCAGCCTGGCGCAACGCATTGACAAAATTGACCTTGCTTTTGCCATCGGTCGCAAGATCCTCGACCAGCAGGGTCCGGGCCCCCTCCACCAAGACACCTTCGATCTGAGCATCCCGGCCAAAGCCCTTGGGCTTTTTCCGAACATATTGCATGGGCAATCCCAGCCGATCGGCAATCCAGGCGGCAAACGGGATGCCTGCGGTTTCACCACCAGCCACGATGTCAAAAGCCTCGAAACCGATTCGCTGCCGAATCGTTTCGATAGCAAAATCAATAATGGCGGTTCGGGCGCGCGGAAAGGCAATGATCCGCCGGCAATCCACATAGACCGGGCTGGCCCAACCCGACGTAAAGCGGTAAGGCGTTGCCGCATTGAAATGCACAGCCTTGATTTCGATGAGCAACTTAGCGGTCAGCTCGGCAATCTCGGGGGTCATGTCGACGAATTACCTCATCAGGGTCAAAAAAGGGCGAGTCGTGATCTCAAGACGCTTGATCTTCGGCGCCGTTGGCCGGTGCGCACTCCGACCGCCGCAAGCGCCATTCGATGACCTCCCCGGCCCGGAACGGAACCACCCCGCCGATGCTGTCGCTCATCGACCACGCCGCCCGCTCCAAGGTCACGGTGTCCTCATTGACCGGAAGACGGTAGAAACGAGGACCGTTCAGGCTGGCAAAGGCTTCCAAACGATCCAGCGCGCCGGCCCGATCGAACACCTCGGCATAAAGTTCGAGCGCGGCGGGCGCCGTGAACAGACCGGCACAGCCGCACGCCGACTCCTTGGCCGCGACGGGATGCGGTGCCGAATCGGTACCGAGGAAAAAGGCCGGCTCGCCCGAAGTGGCAGCCTCAACCAACGCCAAACGATGACGTTCCCGTTTGACCACCGGCAAGCAATAGGCGTGGGGACGCAAACCGCCCGCAAACAGCGCATTACGATTGATCAAGAGGTGATGGGCCGTGATGGTGGCTCCCAGTCGGCCACTGGCCGCATGAGCCCGGACAAAAGCCACAGCGTCAGCAGTGGTGACATGCTCTAACACCACCCGCAAAGCCGGAAAATCAGCCAGGGCCGGAGCCAGTATCCGATCAATAAACACCGCCTCGCGATCAAAGATATCAATATCCGGGTCGGTGACTTCACCATGAACCAGCAACGGCATACCCAGTCGCTGCATGCGTTCTAACAAAGGCCGGATCCGGGTCAGATCGGTGACGCCGTGATCGCTGTTGGTGGTGGCGTGGGCCGGATACATTTTGACCGCAACGAACAGCCCTTCCTGCCAGCCGGCCTCGACCTGATCGACATCAGCTTGATCGGTCGCGTAGCAGGTCATCAGCGGCTGAAATCGCTCTCCTGGCGGCACCAGGGCCAGAATGCGATCACGGTAGGCGGCAGCTTCGGCCCGACGGGTCACGGGCGGGCGCAGGTTGGGCATAACCACAGCCCGAGCGAAGCGTTCGATGGTCGCCGGCAAAACGGCGCGCAGCATCGCCCCATCCCGCAGATGCAAATGCCAATCGTCGGGACGGCGAAGAGTCAAAAGATCGGGGGAAGACATGGCCAAACCAGGGCAAAACAGGGACACCGCCCCGATCTTGAGGCAAGCTCCGTCTCGGCGCAAGCCAGGAACGACACCACCCCTGGCAATCCGGTAAAAGCACGGGGCCAGGCATCACGCCCCAAGAAATGATGCCCGATGGCAACGGTGGCCATTCCGGTCGCCCTATTTCGGCTCCCATGCTTTCACAAAACTTCATGGGCGTATAGACTGCCAAACCAATGGGCGATTTTTTCGATGGCCAGTCTGCCCCTCGGACCGCTCCGACGGCCCCACTGGTCGATGATAGAGCAAGCCCGGCGCCAACGCCGGCTCCCGGACCGGACGCCTCGTTGCGGGCGCTGGCGCGCGCGAACCTGTACGCCATTGCGGCGGTCCTGCTCATTCTGCTGATCGTGGGCGGCTTGGCGCTGTGGTCGTCCTACCGCAACAGCCTGCACGAGGCAGCAGATCGGGCCGAAGACGCCGAAGCCATCCTCGCCGAGCAAATCGACATTACCTTGGTCGGCATTGATAATGCGCTCCAGGGGTTGGGAGACCGCTTGGCCATGGGCCCAACCACCGGAAAGGGTCTCGCCAACACTCTGACTCGACGCAGCGCCGAACTCGGCATGATCCGAGCCCTGGTGGTGGTCGGCACCGATGGCATGGTCAACGCCGATTCCCGGCCCATGGGACCGGCCCTCGGACTTTCGGTTGCCGACCACGCTTTCTTTCGAACCCATCTGCTTCAGGATGAAAGCGGCCTTTATGTCGGCCCGCCAATCCACGGCCTGGGCGATAAGAACTGGATTATCCCTGTATCACGAGCTGTGCGCGGGGCCGATGGAACATTACGTTCGGTGGTCGTTGCGGCGCTGGATCCTTTCTATTTCGAAAAACTCTTTCACGCGATCAACATCGATGAGCGTCTTTGGGGTGCCTTAACCAAAACCGATGGCGAGTTGCTGGCCCCCTTTCCGGTGGATGCCAAGCTGCTGGAAACGCCCATCGCCGGATATCCCTGGCTGGTGGCCCGGCTGCACCAAACCTCCAACGGGGTCGTCCGCCTACGAACCCCCGACGGCATCGACCGGCTGGTGGTCCACCGCAGCTTGACCCGCTGGCCGCTGATCTTGGCCATGGGCCTATCCACCGACGACGCCCTCGCACGGTTTCACAGCGACGCGCGCTTCTGGGCATTGGGCTTGGCGATAGCGTTTGGGCTGGTGCTGCTCGGTGCCCGTTACCATCTGCGCCAAACCCGGCGGATCACCGATCAGGCCGGACAACTGCACCGCTATGCTAACGACCTAACGCGCGTTAACCAACTCTTAGAGCGAGAGAATCGAGAGCGTATCCGAGCAGCCACCGAACTATATTATCGTAATCTTCTGCTTGATGCCCAACTTCAGATGTCTCCTGACGGCATCCTGGTGGTGGATGCCGATGGCCAGATCCGATCCTGGAATCAACGATTCGGAAAAATCTGGGATCTGCCCGACGACTTACCATCCATGGAAGATCGTAATCTGGCGTTAAAACTGGCCTGCACGCAGTTGCGCGATCCGAAGGAATTCTTGGGGCAAGTCGGCGATTTGCTGCGCAGCCTAGCCGATGACGATCAAGGCGGAGAGATTCACTTTAAGGATGGGCGAATTGTCGAGCGCCTTTCCCGTGCCCTCAATGATCCCCAAGGACAATTTTCCGGTCGGATTTGGTTCTTCCGGGATGTGACATTGGCCCGCCGCGCCGCAGAGACCGCACGCAAATTAGCGGCCATCGTCAGCTCCTCCAACGACGCGATCATCGGTAAAACCGTCGATGGCGTCATCGAAAGCTGGAACGCTGCTGCCGAGTTGATGTTCGGCTATGACGCCGCCGAAATCATCGGCCACCCCTTGCAACGTCTGTTTCCCCTGAACCGGGCAACGGAGATCCCGAAACGGCTGGCGGCGGTGCGTCGAGGCGAGCGCATTGCCCATCTGGAAACGGTGGGCCGCCATCGTTCTGGAGAGGATATCCATTTGTCGGTCACGATCTCGCCGATTCGTGATGAGTCTGGAACCGTCACCGGCCTATCAACCATCGCCCGCGATATCAGCCGCCGCAAAAAAATCGAAGCCGCGTTGAGCGAGCGGGACCGACGGAATCGGGTGTTGCTGGAGTCGCTGTCCGAAGGCGTGTTGTTATACGATGCCCATGGCACCATCGTGACCTATAACAGCGCGGCTCAACGCATCCTGGGGCAGTTTCTCGGCAGCCTGGACCTGACCACCGATCGAACCGCCGCTATTCTGGACGCCATCGCCATCGGTACCGACGGCGCTAGGGTGGCGCGTCCTGAGCAACCGGCTGAAATCGCCCGCCTCAACGGGATCCCGGTGCTGGATGTCGTGATCGGCCTCCTTCAGCCCGGCGCAGCCCCCACCGAAACCATCTGGCTGCTGGTCAATGCTCAACCCATCCGGGGTGACGCCGATAAGGTCGATGGTGTGGTGGTCAGTCTGCTGGATATTACCACCCGCAAGAGAGCCGAAGAGGAACTCCGCGAAAGCGAGCGTCACTTCCGGCGCACCTTCGATGAGTCGCCAATTGGAGCGGCGGTGGTGACCCTCGACAACCGTTTTCTGCGAGTCAATGCAGAGTTGTGCCGGATCACAGGGTACGAGGCCGATGCTCTGCTGGGCCTGAGCATTCCCGATATCACCGATCCCGAAGATGTCGCCCTAGATGCCGAGTTGGCCCAACAGTTGATTGCCGGCCAAATTGCCTATTATCAGGTTGACAAGCGGTGCCGTCGCCGGGACGGGGCGCCGATTTGGCTGCATTTTTCGGTACGGATGATCCGAGACTCGGCAGGCCATCCCGGCACCCTACTGCCGATGATCGAAGACATTACCTTGCGTAAGCAAGCTGAAGAACGGTTGGCACACAGCGAAGCGGAAGCGCGGGCAGCCAAAACCACGGCAGATCTAGCTAACCGTGCCAAATCCGAATTCCTCGCCAATACCAGCCACGAACTGCGCTCGCCCTTGAACGCGATCTTGGGATTTGCCGAAATCCTATCCTTGGAAATGTTCGGCCCTCTCGGATCCCAGCGCTATCTCGGCTATGCTCGAGATATTCATAACGCCGGTCGACTGCTGCTGTCGGTGATTGACGACTTGCTAGATTTGGCCAAAATCGAGGCCGGCAAGCTGGAATTGCACGAAGAGCTGATCACCCTTGAAGCCACCATCGGCACCGCGTTGCGCTTGGTCCAATCCAGGGCACAAGATCATGGTTTGACCCTGATCACCGAAATAACGCCGAATTTGCCGTCTCTCTGGGCCGATGGCCGACTGATCGTCCAAATGACCGTCAATCTGTTGTCAAACGCCGTCAAATTCACCCCGGCGGGTGGCTCCGTAACCGTTAGCGCCACCCCCTATCTTGCCCAGGATGGACGAATCGCCGGCCTGGTGCTGTCAGTAGCCGACACCGGCATCGGCATTGCCCCCGCTGACCTACCCAAAGTGCTCACCCCCTTTGAACAGGTGGATAACCACCTGACCCGCAGCCAATCCGGCACCGGGTTGGGCCTGCCGCTGGTGAAGTCCTTGATCGAGCTGCACGAGGGCCGATTTGACATCACCAGTGCTCCGGGACAAGGGACCACGGTTCGCCTGACATTCCCATCCTCTCGATTACGCCCACTCCCACCTAGCCTCTTGAATCATGGGAACGGCGGCAGCGAGACTCCTTCCGCGCCCTGATCCGTCAAAGCCGCCATCTTTCGCTGATGAGCCTTCATTTGGGCAACATAGGGCCGCATACGCAAGTCGGTCCGCAGGATATGCTCCACCAACCATTCCTTCAGCAAAGCCAGGATTTCGCGCGAGACCACGGTCAAATCACGACCGGAGCGGGCGGCTGTTCGATGAGCAATAATGGTCTCCAGCCGATTGACCAGATCGCTATGCTCTCGGGCATGAGCTTGGTAAAATGGATAATGAACAGCCCTTTGTAAGGCCTCTTCTCGTTTGAAATGCTCTATCGAATAATGCCTAAGCTGTAGAAGATGTCGATCAAGGGCGGCAATTGTCGGGTTTTGATTAATGACAGCCTCAAAGGAATTAATCAAATCGATTAACAACTTATGGTCGTCATCGATGGTCGAGGCATCAACCGACATTTCTTTACGCCACAAAATAGGCATCACCAACACCCCGCAATGATTGTTGACGGCCAATAGGCACCACTTGACATCGTGCTTCACATTGTCGCAGCAAGAATACAGGGCGACGCCAATCACTGCAAGTCCCCGTTTTCAATAATAGCAATGATAGTTTCACAGTATTTTATCATTTACTTTGCATTAACAATACTTATTGCATAGAATTATAATTAAATTAAACTATTCCAATCGCGGGGCAAAGATAGGGGCGAGCCATAACAATGACACACTGCCGATCCTCGGGCACGACCGCCTAGCGCCCGAGGGCAGCCTTGATCGGGTCACATCGTGGCTCGGCGATATGATACACTGGTGGCGATCAGACGTTGGATCAACGTCACGTGCCGAACACGATCGCCCCCGGCAACCGGGCCGGTCTGGGGATTTTGGGTCATGCTTATTGAGTGGGATGCGTCATTTGAGACGGGAGATCAAAAGAATGACGATGAGCACAAATACATCATCTGCCGATTAAATGAAATATGGGCACAGATCGGCCATGACAATGACCACGACGATATGGAGAAATGGATTCTAGAGTATTGTAATTATTACATTCGCCATTTCCATAGCGAAGAAGATCTGATGGTCCGGGCCAAATACCCAGATTATCAGGTTCATAAATTACGACATCTGGCTATCATTGAGTGTTTTGATTCGATCCTGATCCGCTTGGATGTCGTGAAATCAATCTTGCGAGACGAAGTTCGCGGACTGGTTCTTACTATTTCCGATCACATGAAAAACGAAGACCGAAGACTGGCCAGATTCGTCCGCGAACACCCCCCCACCCGCTGAAGCACCCGGATATCGGCGATGTGTCGGGCTCGCCGGTATCGGGCTGCGACGGCGGCCCCGCGCGCCCATGCGCGCGAAGCCAAGGGCGCGGATGCGCCCGCCCGGCGTCTGAGGGCGCTGCGGACGTGTCAACGTCCAAGGCCATCGGTCTTATACCGGCGAGCCCTGATGCTGACACATCGCCGGTATAGGGCCGCGACGGCGGCCCCGCGCGCCCATGCGCGCGAAGCCAAGGGCGCGGATGCGCCCGCCCGGCGTCTGAGGGCAGCCTTGATG
>CAIXKV010000221.1 GCA_903920145.1 uncultured Rhodospirillales bacterium | reverse complement strand
CTGGACTGGGGACGTGTGGGCGTTGTGGGGATGCCATAAGATGACGACCCACCGTCTGCGTGCGGCTCAGGCGGAGATTCGTCACCACTTCACCGCTGTGGAGATGAAACAGTATCGTAAGTTGAGAAACATCAAGCCGTTTTGCATCAGTGGGGATTGATCGAGAAGTCAACTTGCTGATCTGGGGTATGAGTAGATACCGCGCTCTCCTCCTGACGCATCGTCGAGGCACAGGCTTTACCGCCCTGTGCTTCGACACTCAGTTAAAGTATTCATTGACTATATAACAAGCGAAGGGAAAGGCGATGCTTAGAGCAAATAGACAGTTTCGTGAGCCGCCTCTACCAAGTCTGTCATGCAAAGAAACATGCAAAATCCGCCGCTAAAACCTCGCGAACTAACCATTTGAATCTCTTGTATTTTATTTGGGACGCTCTTGACACGACCGTTTAGAAACACTCAAGGGGCTAGCAGTTTCCCGCTAACCCATTGATTTAATTGGTAGAGCCAATGAGGATCGAACTCATGACCTCTACAATGCCATTGTAGCGCTCTCCCAGCTGAGCTATGGCCCCAAACCCTGGGGGTGTTAAAGGACGACAAACCGACTGTGAGACGGTGGATGGTTTGGAAGTTGTTGGATTTTCTTGGATGGGGTTGGATTTTGTGGGATCGGGTTGAATTGGTTGGGGAAAATTGGGTTTTTGGGTGGGATTTCCAAACCATGGGACGTCGGGGGATCGGGGATTGGAGGGGCGGTGGACGTCTGGTGGTTTGGATGGGGGATTGTCGCGGGGGGCGTTACCGGTTGTGGTAATGAATTCGTTAGAGTATTTACCTTTTCATGCGTTCGTATGACCCTTAGGCACGGCGTTTATCCGGGTTGGCTTGAGTGGGCGGGGTGCGGATGGCCTTGCGCTGTTGGGTTATGATCAGGTTGATCATCGCTTTTCGTTCTTCCGGGTCGTCGGTGGACGATACAATTTCCTCATATTTTTCAGCGAGTAAGGCGCCCCAGCCGCGGGGGCCGACGCGGGCGTTCTCTTCCTGGTAGAGCCGGGTCAGGGCCTCGTTGAGCAGGCCGAACAGCGCGTGATCCAAGGCCGGCGCCGGGGCCGGCGGGCGCGACTCCGGGGCCGGAGCCCGGGTTTCCGCCATTTCTCCGGGCCGCATCGGCTCTTGGCCCGTCATAAGCCATTCAATCCGGACGCCGGCGGCACGTGAGAGTGCAAGAAGGATTGGGCGTGCAGGCTCGCCACCCTTCAGGTATCGGCTGATACCGCTTTGTGAAATTCCCGCAAGCCGCGCTAGGGCGTTTTGCCCGCCAGCTAAGTCAGCCATCGCTTTCATGCGGTCGATAAACGCATCATCACGTTCGTGTTCCGAAGCGGAACTCGAATGCTGACGTTCGGGTTCGCCCTCATCGTTCGAGTTATGCGAACTCATTGTATTTACTCATAAAAATAGGATTTCTGAAGGTGTCGGGGAAGCGCAGAACTCGAATGCATTCGAGTTCTGGATTGTCGTTGCAGATTTGCATTGACGGTCGTTTTAGATCGCGTTAGAACCCTTCCCATGACGATCGCACACCGCACCATAGACAGCCCTCCTCGATGCCCCCGCGAGCGGGTGGCGTGGGTCCAGTATCGGTTGAGACTGCTGGGCCTGACGTTCACCGACCTTGCCCGGGCGGAAGGGGTGAGCCATCGGGCGATCAGGCAAGCCCTGTATTCGCCCTCACAGTACCTGGAAGAGGTCATCGCGAGAGCGATCGGGCTTACCAGCCAGGAGCTGTTTCCGGAACGATTCGATGCGTCAGGCCGCCGACTGCACCGCAGCCGACCCCAGCATCGTAAGGCAAATCATCTCCAGAGCAATAACCAACTTGAGAGGGTGGCATAACCATGAGTGATCAGTCGTTAGATAGCAGTGACGATCCGGGCGGGGTGAGATCGACAGACGGCCTCTTTGCCTATAGCCCGGTGGGCGCCGAAGTGCTGGCGCTGCATCCCAGTATTCAGAAACCGACCGAAGTCTTCGCGGTGTATTATGGAGACCTGATGCTCGGTTATGTTTACGAGCACGACGGATTTTGGGTGCCGCGAACGACGAATGGCCGCTGGGCGGGAGCTTATGGCGCGTTCGTGTCTCGGGATACCCGCAGCGACGCTGCGGCGCTGTTGCCACCTTACGGCAGCCACGTGCTGCCGGAACGGGCGCCTGGTCCGCAGTTTGAGCTGCGGCCGGTCAGCATCGACGACACGCTGGCGTTGCGGGCTTGCGCCCACCGGCCGGTTTCGGTTCGGGCGGTGTATCGGGGTGAGGATTTTCTAGGCCACGTCCGGGTTTATGACGGGTTTTGGGTCGCGGTGCGGCCGGATGGGCTTTATGCGCCGCTGTCGCGCCATGAGGGCGGGCATGAGGGCGAGGCTGCCGCCCATCTGCTGCTGGCGGAGTTTCATGGGATGCGGTCGGGGCGGGATAACTCCACCAGCCGATGCCTTTGAATTGGCTGGACCCGGAGGGTCCGGGCACCCGCTTCGGTAGGTTGGTCTGCGTCCAAGCCGCGTCATTGCACCCGTGAGGTGTGGATGGCGATACTAGTATCACCTGTTACGCGCGACTCGGAGCCTGCCCGCCCCGGTGCGTGTTCGAGACCCTGGCCGGCGGGGTGAGGAGCCGGCACCAATTCCCCCTTGGCCGGGCGCGCGATGCGCAAGAGAGTGCGCCCGGTCCTTTTTTCGGCACGAAACAACATCCAAAATGGAGACCGGTCATGCCGACCCTCAAGACCAACAATACCAAGCAACGGGCCAAACAACCCGATCCCAGACAGCATGATTTCTTTCGGTTTTTGTCTACGGCCCTGGCTCCGGTGATGCCGGAGGCGGTCCCGGCGCCGCCTGAGCCGGACCTTGAGCCGTTGCCGGGGCGGTATGACGACAACCAGATGGTGCGACGGCTGATCAACAGCCTGATCGCGGCCTCGGGGGTCGATCGCGAGACGCTGGCGGCGCGGATGACCCCGTTGGCGGGTCATCGCGTGACCAAGTCGATGCTCGACAGTTGGACGGGCTCGGGGCGGCCCAATGCCTTCCCCCTGCATACTTTTCGGGCCTTGATCCGGGCTTGCGATGCCGGGCCGGACGCGGAGTTGGCGCTGTTGACGGCGCTGCTGGACGGCACCGGCTGGTCGCCGATGGACGCAAAGCGCGCCGAGTTGGCGCGGATCGGTCAGTTCGCCGGGGCGGCGCTGTGGGCGTTCGGGCAGGCGCAACAGTTGGTCGGAAAGGGCTGGCGGCCATGATCGAGCGCCCAATCACTCCTGCCTCAGCAGTTGCAGTGCCCGCAGAAGAAGGTGCCGAGCGTCATAGCTCAGACGGTCGTGGGGATGATAGGCGGCGAGTGACGCCTGAATACTGCGATGCACCGATCCGGCCTGGGCCGTCATCTGACGGTAGGATCGGCCCGTGCACTGACGCTGCACGAGATCAAGCAGCTCATAGGCCGCAATGCAATGCTGGATCGCAGCAATGGTCAACAGAGGACGATCATTGGCCCACTTCTTCTTCGCTGAACGCTCTTTCGGAGTTGATGAGACAAAGGCGGATATCTCAGATAAATGAGATATTCGCCAATCTTCCCACTCTGCCTTCGTCATCCCGGCAAACCGGGGTTGAATCGCGCTCCAATCCTGTTCAGTCCAGCCGTTGCATAGTTCTTCGGCTACTCCAAGAGTTTCGGTCACGTATGACATTTTGGCTGTTCCTCAGACGTCTGCGGCGCGGCGAGCATAGCAGGTGGCGCTGCTGGGGTGGTCGGCCATGAAGGCGTGGTGGACCGCCCGGGAGATCGCGGACGCCAAACTGCCGGGATTTCCGGAGAAGAATAGTGCCCTTTACAACCTGATTAAACGCGAAGCCTGGACCGACGACCTGGCCCGCTGCCGCAAGCGGGAGGGTCGCGGCGGCGGGTTGGAATACGACTACACGCTGTTTCCGCCCGAGGCGCGGGCGGAACTGGCGCGGCGGTGGGCCTCCCAGGCGGCGCTGGAGGAGGCGCAGGCGCGGCGGGCGCTGGTGGTGGCCGGTGCGGGCGGGACGCCCGCGCTGCCGGCCCCGGTTCCGGTCAAGGGCTCGCCGCAGCTGATCGCGGCGGGATTGGACCGGCAGGATGCCAAATTGCAGATTTTGGCGGCGTTCGACCGGTTTTGGGCGGCGGTCCGGGGGACGCTCGGCCGGGAAGGCGCGCTGCACAAGTTCGCCGGGTTGTGGTCGGCGGGGGAGATCGAGGCGGAACCGTGGGTGCGGACGGTCCGGCGGCAGGTGTCGGCCCAATCGCTCCGGCGATGGCTGGCGGCGCGCGAGGCGGGAGAGCCCGCGCGGCTGGCCGGGCATTACGGCAACCGGGAAGGCTCGGGGGT
>CAIXKV010000220.1 GCA_903920145.1 uncultured Rhodospirillales bacterium | reverse complement strand
TTTTCGTCGATCGGTTGGCCATCGATCTTTAATCCTTTTATAATGGTTGCCATGTCGGCATCCGACACGGCGTGGCTCAACAAAGCATCGGCCAACGTCGGCAACTGAACGCCGGCTGGCGGCCGCACCTTCACGCCACCTGATCCAGATTTCAAGCTTCTCTACGAAGGTGCTTATAGTTCAGAGGCCTACGTCAAAGATCAGCTCCCCTGCCTGTTGGGTGTCCGCTTCATTACCACCACCGAGGCTCCTCGCCAGACCCTAGCCGGTCGGACGATTCGACGGGCAATCATCTGCGGCCAGGGAACTTTAATCGAAGGAGATTATGCGGGGCTCGGGATCTCCGACATCAATTCCGACCACAGTCTCCGGCACTGGGTCGACGGCGTGTGCCTTGTGGTCCGCCCGCCTCTTGACCGCTTTCAGGAAATCATCGCCCAATCCTGGAAGTGGCGCGGCGGCTTCTGCGTTCCCACCGACCTGACCGCCGATCCAAGCATTATCCCGACTGCCAGCAACAGCTATTGGAAGCGTGCGGCCGTGATCGAGTGCGTGTAGCCTACCGCAGTGGCACCTTCCTGATTGGCCTCGCCCCCCCTTGACAAGCCGCCCGCCCTGGGGCATCTAAACAGTACTAATTTAGTACGGTATTATCCGGCCTGCACGGCACGGGCACCCATGGGCTCCTGAACCGCCGCTGCTCCGCCGGAGACTCCACCAGGGGCGCAACCCGATGATCAAGATCAGCAAGCTGACCGACTATGCGGTGGTGGTGCTGACTCAATTAAGTCGGGATCATGGGGTGCATACGGTTGCGCATTTGGCCGAGTCCAGTGGGATTCCGGCGCCAACGGTAGCCAAGCTGTTGAAGCCGCTGACCGCTGCCGGCTTGGTGGCGTCCCATCGGGGAACCAATGGCGGCTATGCGTTGAACCGGGAACCCGAGCGGATTTCGGTGGCGGCGATTATAACCGCGCTGGAAGGCCCGATTGCCGTGACCGAATGCGTTTCGGACGCCGACTCCCTCTGTGGGGTCGAGAGTCTGTGTCCCATGCGCGGTAATTGGGAAAAGATCAACCGGGCGGTGCGCGCCGCACTGGAAGACGTCACATTGGCGGATATGGCCGCGCCGTCACCTTGGCCGCTGCCACCTGCCACCGCACAGGCCACGGCGCGCACCGAGACGAGGACTGGGGAGAGCCGAGGATGACCGCCGTATCCGATAGCATGGATCAGGTAAAAACCATTACCGATCAGAAGTACAAATACGGCTTCGTCACCGAGATCGAAGCCGAGACCGCACCCAAGGGTTTGAATGAAGACGTCGTTCGCTTCATTTCGGCCCGCAAGGCTGAACCCGAATGGCTGTTGGAATGGCGGCTGCAGGCTTATCGGCACTGGTTGACCATGGTCGAGCCGACATGGGCCAAGCTGTCCTATCCTCCCATCGACTATCAGGACGCCTTTTACTATTCCGCGCCCAAAACCAAAGCTGGCCCCAAGAGCCTGGATGAAGTTGATCCGGAATTGCTGCGGACCTATGAAAAACTTGGAATTCCGCTAAAAGAACAAGAGTTACTGGCCGGAGTCGAACCGCGCATTGCCGTGGATGCGGTGTTTGATAGCGTTTCGGTGGCCACCACTTTCAAGGCCAAGCTCGAAGAAAAAGGCATCATCTTTTGCCCGATCTCTGAAGCGGTGGCCAAGCATCCTGATTTAGTGCGCCGCTACCTGGGCAGTGTCGTTCCTTATTCCGATAATTTCTTCGCGACACTGAATTCGGCGGTCTTCACCGACGGCTCGTTCGTCTATATCCCCAAGGGCGTGCGCTGCCCAATGGAGTTATCCACCTATTTCCGGATTAACGCCGCCAACACCGGCCAGTTCGAACGAACCTTGATCATCGCTGATGACGACTCCACGGTCAGTTACCTGGAAGGCTGCACCGCACCCAAGCGCGATGAGAACCAGCTTCACGCCGCCGTGGTCGAGTTGGTGGCGCTAGATCGCGCCCAGATCAAATACTCGACGGTGCAAAATTGGTATCCGGGCGACGAGAACGGCCTTGGCGGCATCTATAATTTCGTCACTAAACGCGGCGCATGCCGGGGGGTGGCGTCGAAAATCTCGTGGACCCAAGTCGAAACCGGCTCGGCCATCACCTGGAAATACCCAAGCTGCATCCTTCAAGGCGATGATTCGGTCGGTGAGTTCTACTCGGTCGCCATCACCAACCACCACCAACAGGCCGACACCGGCACCAAGATGATCCATATTGGCCGCAACACCCGCTCAACCATTGTGGCTAAGGGCATTTCCGCAGGCCAAGCCCAAAGCACCTATCGCGGCCAAGTCAAGATCCTGCCCAAAGCCGTTGGGGCCCGCAATCATACCCAGTGCGATAGTTTGCTGATTGGCGACCGCTGCGGCGCTCATACGGTTCCGTATATCGAAAGCCGCAATCGAACCGCTCGAATCGAGCATGAGGCGACCACCGCCAAGATCAGCGAAGACCAGTTATTCTATTGCCGCCAGCGCGGCCTGAGTGCCGAAGACGCCGTATCGCTGATCGTGAACGGCTTTTGTAAAGAGGTTCTCAAGGAATTACCGATGGAATTCGCAGTTGAAGCTCAGAAGCTGGTTGGCATCAGTCTGGAGGGCAGCGTTGGCTAAAGGAAACACCGGGACAAGACCTGGGAGCGCGGGCATCCCACCCGCTTCTTAGGCCGCCTTGCCATGATGTCTGCCTTTTGTGCCGCACTGCCCGATCCTGGCGCCTGTGGGGGAACACCCCCCTTGAAATGGACCTCGCGAGACCAAGAACGAAAGCCCGAACCCATGCTCGAAATCACCAACCTCCACGCCTCGGTCGGCGACCGCCCCATCCTCAAGGGCATTGACCTGACCGTTCACGCGGGCCAAGTCCACGCCATCATGGGGCCCAACGGCTCGGGCAAAAGCACGCTTTCCTATATCCTGGCCGGACGCGAAGGCTACACCATCACCGAGGGCTCGGTTACCCTCGACGGTCGCGACCTGCTGACTCAAAGCCCGGAGGAACGGGCCGCCGCCGGGGTGTTTTTGGCGTTCCAATATCCCGTGGAAATCCCTGGCGTCTCCAACGCCACCTTCCTCAAGGCGGCGCTCAACGGCGTGCGGCGGCGACGCGGCGAAAAGGAACTGGACGCCATGGAGTTCTTGAAACTGACCCGCACCAAATGCCGGCAGCTCGGGATGACCGATGAGATGCTGAAGCGTGCGGTCAATGTCGGCTTTTCGGGCGGGGAGAAAAAGCGCAACGAAGTGCTTCAGATGGCGCTGCTGGATCCCCGGCTGGCGGTGCTGGACGAAACCGACAGCGGTCTTGATATCGATGCGCTACGGATTGTTTCCGATGGCGTCAACGCCCTGCGCGGTCCCGACCGAGCCATGCTGGTCATCACCCATTATCAACGCCTCCTCGACCATATCGTTCCCGACCGGGTCCATGTGCTGGCTCATGGCCGGATTCAGCGGTCGGGCGGTAAGGAGCTGGCGCTGGAACTGGAAGCGCGCGGCTATGCCGAATTCGGCGCCGATGAAGCGGCGTAATCCCGCGAACCCCGCGCTCGGAGAGTCGATCCCATGACGCTCAATGCCGAAGACCATAGTCACCTGACGCCGGGGCCTCCGTGGCTGGAAGCGTTGCGAACCGAAGGGCGGTGCCATTTTGCCCAACTTGGCCTGCCGACACCACGCCAAGAAGCTTGGCGCTTCACCAACCTAGCCCCCCTGACCCAACCCCGTTGGCAGATCGCCCCGCCAGCATCGGCGGCCCTCAATCCAGGCCCCCTGCCCTCGGTGGTCCCGGCTGACCATCCGCCGTCCTATCGCCTCGTGTTCGTCAACGGCTATTGGCGCCCCGACCTGTCCTCGACCAGCGGCATGCCCAACGGCATGGTCTTGACCGGACTGGCGGCAGCCCTCATCGATCACGCGGATCTGATCGAGGCCCATTTGGGCCGATTGGCAAGAGCGGACACGCAGGCTCTGGTTGCCCTGAACACCGGATTGCTGGCTTCCGGGGCGTTGCTGGTGCTGCCACCGGGCTTGATGTTAGAGCGCCCTGTGGAAGTGGTGATGATCGGCACCGGCGGCGAAAGCGACCCGCCTTTGGCTTGGCACCCCCGGCTGTTGGTGGTGGCCGGAGCTGGTAGCCGCGCCACCCTGATTGAGCATCATCTCAGCCAAACCCATCATCAGAACTGCGCCAATTTGGTCACGGAACTGTTTCTGGGTGCGGGGGCGCAGATGCGGCATTACAAGACGCAACGGGAAAATCCGGCCAGCTTCCACCTGGCCACCACCAGCGGACGACTGGATCGTGATGCCTCTTATGAAGGATTCTTGCTGACCACCGGCGGGCGACTGAGCCGAAACGAGGTGCGGTTGGTGCTGGATGGCCCCGGCGCAACCGCCACACTCAACGGCGCCTATCTGGTGCGTGGACAACAGCACTGCGATACCACCACCCTCATCGATCATGCCACCCCAGGCGGAACCAGCTCCCAACTGTTCAAAGGCGTGCTGGACGACGAGGCCTGGGCGGTGTTTCAAGGCCGGGTGCTGGTGCGTCCTGGGGCCCAACGCACCGATGGTCAACAGCTTCACCGAGCGCTCTTGCTATCGGATCGGGCTCGAATCGATGCCAAGCCGGAACTGGAAATTCACGCCGATGACGTGAAATGCGGCCACGGCGCCACCGTCGGCGACCTGGACGACGACGCCCTCTTTTACCTGCGCGCCCGTGGCATTGATCGGGACGCCGCCCGATCTCTGCTGATTGCGGCATTCATCACCGAAACCATCGCCCGCATCACGGATCCAGTCGTGGCGGCGGCGTTTGAATCGCTGGCCGATGGCTGGCTCACTCCCGGTTGAGAGGCTGAATCCGATGCCCGACGCCCATCGCAAACGCGGACACACATCCGCCCCGACCGCCAGCCACCGACCCATTCTGCCGCCCGAGCCCTACGACGTAGAGCGGGTGCGCCTGGATTTCCCCATTCTGCGAAGGCTGGTTCACGAGCGGCCCGGACGACTCGGCAAGCCGTTGGTTTACCTGGATAATGCCGCCAGCGGACAAAAGCCACGAGCCGTCATCGACGCCATGGTGCGCTGCATGGAGCAGGAATATGCCAATGTTCACCGTGGGATCCATTACCTGAGCCAGCAGACCACCGACGCCTATGAAGCGGTGCGCGGCAAAATCGCCTGCTTCCTCAACGCCCCGTCCCGTGACAACATCGTGATCACGCGCAACGCCACCGAAGCCATCAATCTGGTGGCAGCAACCTGGGGCCGGCGCTTTTTAGAGCCCGGCGACGAAGTGATCCTGTCGGTGCTGGAGCATCACGCCAATATCGTCCCCTGGCAACTGCTCCAAAGCGAAAAGGGCTTCACGATCAAGGTCGTACCGTGCGACGCACGCGGCCAGTTGGACGTCGACGCCTACGCCGACCTGCTGGGGCCAAAGACCAAGCTGGTGGCGATCACCCACGGCTCGAACGTCACCGGAACCATCACGCCCGTTGCCGAAATCACGCGCCTTGCCCACCGACACGGCGCCCTGGTTCTGCTCGACGGCTCTCAAACCGTCGTCCACATGCCGGTGGATGTCCAAGTGATCAACCCGGACTTCTACGTTTTCACCGGCCACAAGCTGTACGGCCCAACGGGAATCGGGGCGCTCTATGGCCGCAAATCGGTGCTGCACCAGATGCCGCCCTACCAGGGTGGCGGTGACATGATCGCAGCGGTGAGCTTTGATGGCACCACCTACCGCGATCCGCCCTACCGTTTCGAGGCCGGCACACCGCCGATCATCGAAGGGATCGGCCTGGGAGCAGCCATCGACTATGTGGAGATGTTGGGTCGAGACGCCATCGCCCTTCATGAACACAGCCTCTTGGAGCGCGCGACCAAACGATTGGAGCAAATCGAGGGGGTTCGCATCATCGGCACCGCCCCGGACAAGGCAGCCATCCTGTCCTTTGTGCTGGACGGCGTTCACCCCCATGATCTGGGAATGTTGGCCGACCAGATGGGCGTGGCCATCCGGGTTGGCCGTCATTGCGCCGAGCCGCTGCTGGCGCGCTTTGGTGTGGAGGCCGCTGCCCGCGCCTCGTTCGGCCTCTACAATACCATCGCCGAAGCCGACGCTCTGGTCGATGCGGTGGTGGCAGTCAAGGAGTTTTTCCGCTGATGGCCAATGATCAGTTTGACGACCTGCGCGACCTGTACCAGGAAGTGATCCTGGATCATGGCCGGCACCCGCGCAACCACCGCCACCCGCCCGACGCCAATCGCGAAGCGCGGGGCGACAACCCGCTGTGCGGCGACCGCATCACGGTTTACCTGAGCCTGGACGACCATGGCGTGATCCAGGATGTGGCGTTCGAGGGGCGCGGCTGTGCGATTTCCACGGCGTCGGCCTCGTTGATGACCGAGGTGATCCGGGGCAAAACCGAGCAGGATGCCCGGATTCTGTTCGAGTGCTTTCATGACCTTTGCACCAAGGACGACGCCGACAGTGACGCCCACGGCCCAGTGGACGAAGACGCACTGGACCGGCTACGGGTGCTATCGGGCGTGCGCGAATTCCCGGTACGGGTCAAATGCGCAACCCTGGCTTGGCACGCCTTGTCAGCCGCCATGGCCGGCGCAGGAAAGGTCTCGACGGAAGAGTGACGCTGGCTTTGGCTGGGCTGGCTTTGGCTGGAAGGAATTCGGCGATGCCCGACACAAACTCGACATCCACCCCTGACCAAGTGCTCTTTGACCGGGTGGTGGAGGCGCTGCGAACGGTCTATGACCCGGAAATCCCGGTGAATATCTGGGAACTCGGGCTTATCTACGGCGTTAAGACCAATGATGATGGTTCCATCGCCATCGACATGACTCTCACCGCCCCCTCCTGTCCGGTGGCCGGTGAAATGCCGGGCATGGTCCAACGCACGGTCAGCGCCGTCGAAGGCGTCACGGCCTGCACCGTCGAATTGGTCTGGGAACCCCCCTGGGATCAAGGCCGAATGTCCGAAGAAGCCAAGCTTCAATTGGATATGTTTTACTGACCAATCCGATAGAGGCCCTTGCGCGGATAAGCCGTTAGGGGGAGCGGCAGAGTTCCATGGGTCGGCCCTGGACTTGGGCTTTTCATGGAACCCTGCCCACCCCTGCAAAGGCTAACCATCCTCTCGAGTCATGACAGTGATACCCTCGAGCCTTGATGTTGACTCATCAAGGCTGCCCTCAGACGCCGGGCGGGCGCATCCGCGCCCTTGGCTTCGCGCGCATGGGCGCGCGGGGCCGTCGTCGCGGCCCGAAGACCGGCAGTGTGTCATCGTTATAGCTCGCCGGTATGATACCAATGACCTTGGACGTTGACACG
>CAIXKV010000219.1 GCA_903920145.1 uncultured Rhodospirillales bacterium | reverse complement strand
TGACTCATCAAGGCTGCCCTCAGACGCCGGGCGGGCGCATCCGCGCCCTTGGCTTCGCGTCCACGAGGACGCGGGGCCGCCGTCGCGGCCCGATACCGGCGATGTGCCAGGATCAGGGCTCGCCGGTATCATAATGGCCTTGGACGTTGACACGTCTGTGGCGCCCTCAGACGCCGGGCGGGCGCATCCGCGCCCTTGGCTTCGCGCGCGTGGGCGCGCGGGCGGGGCTTCGGAGCCGTCTCTGTTCGCCGCCGCCCGAACCAAGGTCCGAATGCCGATGAGTTCAGGACCGCCGATGGTCAGGGCTTGGGCGATGGTGGTCAAAGACCAAGCAATTCCGATGATTCCCAGCCCCGTCACCCCCAATGTCCAACCGGCCAAAGCCACGCTGCCCAGTTGAGCCAGACGATTGGCCGCCTCGCCGCCACTGGTTCCGATGAACTGAGCCAACAGACTGTCCCGCCGGACGGAAGGTTCTCCCTCGGTCATGCCATGGCCATCCGCTGAAAGACTTGGGCTTCGGCTGGACTCAGTTGACCCGACAAAGCCCGATGCTCCAGAGCCAACGCCGCCACCCCCAGGCCGGTGATCGACCAAAACCAGATGCCACCTTGGGGGCCTTCCAGATAAACGTCAAACGAGGCGTTCACCACCGACGCAATCCAATAGGATAATATCCATAAATTCAATCGTTGCCAGCCAAATAAGCCCCGTTCTCGCAGCCGCGCCGCCATGCGAAACAGAGCCACAGCAAAACAAACCAGAAAAGATAGCCACAACATGAGGCCAGGAACCCCAGATCGGGCTAAAAAAGTCAAATGCCCATTATGAGGACTGCGTAACCGCTCATCAACATCGGTCTGGTAGCCATCATCACTGGCAAGATTGATGCCAAACCCTTTTCCTGTCCAGAAATAGGGACCGAATACAGAGTAGTCTACGATATCGTGCCACCACAACAGGCGCCACTCGGCGGTTCCTTCCATATCACCGGACAGATTGGCATCACTGAGACCGCCAGCCTTAAACAGGCTCAAGATATTATCAACGACCTGGGTTGATGAAATATCCCGGCGCTCCCCTTGATAGCGAATATCGAGAACCGATAACAGCACCATCACCGCAACTATAGCGGTTATAAAGCCCATCACATAGGCCCGGCGGAATCGAAACAACGCCACCACACTGAGGCCACAAACCAAAGCCAACAGCCCACCCCGGCTCATGGACACCACCCAGAGCATGACCATGATCCAGGCGCCCCAAAACACCCAACGCAGGACCGTCGCGCCTCGGTCAAAGACCGACAGGGTCGCGGCACGCAATCCCAGCAGCTCAAATGACAAAATCCCGACCAACTGAATCGCCACGTCTCCCGGCTTGAGCAGCAGGAGCGGTAGATTATCCTCGGATAATTCAGACTCATCGACCTGAAATATCAATATGATTGGCATCATAATGATGCAAACAATAATTATATTCCAATATAATAAGCAGAGTTGCTCGATTCTTTTTGGATTAAGCATATAATTTGCAATTATAATAGCAAAAATAGAATAACCATAAATCGCCGAATCCCGCAAAGAATCAAGCCCGTAAGTCTCAATGTAGGGAACTGTCTGAAGAAAACACCATGAATCAATAGCAAGAATCATCAAAATAAGTTTAGATTGGTAAAATATAGATAATTCCGGCGCAAATATGAAAAATATAATGCTAGCAGTTAAAACCATTTCGCTAATATAAAGTGGCGGCATGCCAATATGAGCAAAGCCTTTATCACCAATTAAATAGCCAAGCAATAATAGACCAATCATGGCTAGGCAAAGTGATTGAATAATATCTTTCATGATGATCGCTTTTCCAAATGGCTGCTGATTGTAGGATTGCTTATACGAGTAGGTTGACGAGACATGATCGATACAGAAAGACTTATCTTTTAATACCGATCACGCTCTTATCATTATTGCCATAGGCTCCCAACCACAGAATCCGCTCCATGCTGGACCAGATCTTCCAGCGGCACCGGCTGACAGGCAACCACAATCCGTCCGACGATGACGGCCGCCAGTGCCACCTGATAAAAACCCAGTCCCGTAGCATCCTCTTGACGACGACGCCAGAACAACAACACGCCCAGCAGTCCCAGGACCAACCCGGCAACGATTTCTCCAATCGTGTGTTGCTCCAAAATCAGGCGACTGAATGCCACCGCCAGGATCAAGCCGATCACGGCAACCACCATCGCAGATCGCCGCCACGAAATCGAAGCGGGACTGGTTTTTGATTGAATCACCAACCACACGCTCAAATAATAGAAGGTGGCAAAGGTGCTATGACCGCTGATACTGACAAAGAGAGCGTCGGGTGTCCGACCGATCAGAGCATAACCAATGGCCTTTGAGACAAGAACTGCACCTAAGCAGAATAATAATGCCTGTATCCAAGCTTTCGCTAGAGATTTTTGCTTTTGTTTATGTAAATAAACAACGAATACAGCCGAGAAAAATAATAAAACAAAATTGTCACCCAATAGCGTGACAGATTTAAAGATATCTTGCCACGTCATGGCCGTATTCCCAAAGACTGAAAATGAAAAGGCATGGATGCCTCCAAATCAGGCTCGCTTTTTTGTAGAAACCATCCGCACCAACCACCCGGTCAGAACCGAGCACAGAACCCGGACGAAATATTTCGCTAAAAATAAACGACGCGGAGGCTCTCGATCACTGGCAAAACGCCAGTATCGCCGCCAACACAAACTCCGATAGTGAAACCCGCTCTTTACGTGCTGCACGGGATGTTCCAGCCTAAAATGGCAAAATAAGGCCAAGCGGTGCGCCGATCGGCGTTCGGACAGATCGGCCAGAACCGGAGGCAGAACCGTGGCGCCGAGAGTCGCCGCACACAGCAGCGGCGCCAGAACAAGATCCAGAATCCCCAAGTGTTGGGCCAAGTTTCTGGCTTTGATCAGGTCTCCAGCATTCAGCCTTGGCAACAGCCAAACTATATCGTAAATCCACATGAGCCGTTCGCAATCATGGGCCGCCGCATGCAGCGAAAGATAAATCAAGAGAATTGAGGGTGAGAATACAGATATTTCGCAACTGCCGATTTGAACAGTTCGAGTTTCCTGCCAAACCAGAGCTTCATCAAATGGCACCACCTCTTCAACATGAAACCAGCGCCAATGCAATTCTACAGAAATATGCGTGTTTGGCAAATGATAATTGATGTGGCCATTGCGAAAGGATTTATCAATGATAATTTTAACATTTCCGGTTGCGAAGCCTTCATCCCAAGTCGAGCCCCGCAGATACCCTTGCTGCCTTAACAGCGTATCGGCCCGCAACAAATCTTGGGCTTTAACCAGCAAATCAAGATCACCGGGGTCTCGCGCTATCGGGGTGCCAAAGAGATCTTGGGACAACGCCGGCCCCTTCAGGGCGATCAAGGGCACGCCCGCCGCTGCAAAACCATCGGCAATCCGACTCAGTTCGCCGGTCAGTGATAAGGCTCTGAGGGTCCGCGCCCGCACCGGAGCCTTGAACACCGCCCGCCACGGATCGGGAGCCTTTTTGGCCAACCGCTGCGCCACGGGCAAAACCACCCTATGCTGTTTCGCCAGGAACAACAGGTCGGTCGGCGATGGCGGAACCGTGCGGGCGACCCAAGCTTGGTTGGCCGGTGTTCCCGGCGGTGCGAGGGCTCCGATCAACGCACCCAGTGCCGTATCAGCGGCCCCATCCCGAGTCCGCGCCGTATCGACCATTCGCCAATCCCTTTGAGGTGCCGTTTGCCGGTCAGGGAACCGAGTCCTCTGCCTTTCGTTTCATAGCAATCAATGACTTTGTAAAGCCACACACACGCTCCCGATAAATCTCGGCATCTGGAAACAAGGCCCGCATGTCTCGCATTGATACCAACGACACCTCATCGATGGCACGAGAGACCTCCGCTGTGGTTGCTTTTGTGATCCAGGTCCAGGGCGAAAACCAACAGACTAGAAATTTATAAATTGGCTTGGGCAGCCAATGAAAAAAGAAAATTAAGAAATGTGGCTCAATCAATGACCATCGATACGGTATTTGAACATAATAACTTCGGCCAACCCGCCTTAATTCCGCGACAAAACATTGCTGTTGATGAACATCACCAACATGCTCGATGACAGAACTAGAGAAAGCAATATCAAATGACTGATCAGGATAGGGTAATTTTCGACCATCACCAATTATAGTATTAAATTGTTTCGGAGTATCCTGACGTGGTGAACCAACATTCAACAATGTTACCTGTGGTAAAGTCTTTAACGTCATCCAATAATTATAATATCCGCCAACATCAAGAATCGTTGTTCCCGATTTTGGTTGAAAATTCTGCTCAAATTGTGCCATTCGCTTTTCCTGAAAGCGAAATGTCTTCTTTAGAAACGAAAAAATTTTATGAATATCAGGCATGATGAGACTCATGGTTTGGTAAAATTTGACCTATGACCGAGGCTTGCGCAAGGGTGTTAAAAACCGCCGACCCAGGAAGGTTATCAAAGCCCTGGGGTCTTCGACACATTTTCTGAATAAGCGGCCCCCTGTCGACAGCGGAAAACGCCAGGCCCGCCGCACTTGCGTTCTGGTGATTAAGCGAAACAGAAGCTCAGGAGTGAAATCTGGGGTTGATATTTGACCGACACGGGTATAAAGACGATTAACATCAAAATCTTTGACCAAATATCCCATTTTCACGCATTGATCATAGAGTGGCGTGCCGGGATAGGGGGTGGCGATCATAATCGCGACGGTATTGGTTGGCAGCCGTTCGGCGTAGGCCAACGATTCCGTAATTGCCGCCACGGTTTCTCCGGGAAATCCAATCACAAAGAAGGCGGTGGTCGGCAGGCGAAGGCTGCGGCAGACGGCGATCAGGGCCTCGGCTTGATCAAGGCGTAACGGCTTGCGGACCAGCTTGAAGAGGGTGTCCTGAACCCCGGATTCTATAGCGATAAACAGGCGGTTACAGCCAGCGGCCTTCATCAGCCGAATCAACGGCTCGTCCAATCGCCACAGGGCCACACCGTTCGGGGTGTCCCATGTGAAATCCATCCGAGCCTCAATCATCCCCTGAAAGATATGGGTAGAACGGACAGGATCATAGGTTAAATTATCATCTTCGAATAAGAGATGCGTAATACCATAGGTTTTTTTAAGGTCTTCCAACTCTGCGAGCACATATTCTGGGGAATGACCACGAAATTTCCGGCCCCATACCGAATGAATGGCACAAAATACGCATTTCGCGGGACAGCCGCGTGATGTGATGAGCGTGGTTGCGCGAGCTTTCTGAGAATAAGCTCCGCCCTGCATTCGTCCAATCTTAATATAGGATTCCATGTCCAGTAAATGACGCGCCGGGCGGGGAAGACTGTCAATATCCTCGATGAAAAGCTGCGGGTTATCGACCACCTCCTGATCCGAGTTCAACCATGTCAAGCCGTTGACATCAGACATCGCTCGCCGCCCGTCCAAGGATTCGGCTAACTGAATCATGGCGCGTTCGCCTTCTCCCCGCACCACAAAATCGCAGAAGGCTTCCCTAACCAAATCCCGCGCCATGACGGTGGCGTGTGTTCCGCCGAAGACAATTTTGGCCTGGGGGCAAAGCTGCCGGAAATGCTGGGCAAAGCTGTAGGCAATACAGCTTGACATGGTAAATAGGCATGAAATCCCAATCAGATCCGGCGCAAAGTCTCTCACCGCGTCCGAGATCATCTCGGGCGTTGCGCCGATCCCGGTGACATCCGGGGCGTAGTCGTGCTTGACGTCGTAACCCAAGGTCACGGCATCGATGATCCGCACCGGAATCTGCTGCGCCTCGAGACTGGCCCCGATATAGGCCAATCCCAGGGGGGGGCTGGCGTGGCGAGCTTCCCCAGGAAGGTGACGCACTGGAGGGTTGAGCAACAGAACTTTAACCATGGCAATCCTGGGGTTTTGCCCGATTCGGAGGAAAGGTAAGGTCACGGACCGGATGGGGCTGGTTGTAGGCTTAACCGATTTGACCCGGCGACGGAAACTCGGAGCGGCGCCAAGCTTGGGGTACCCCGCAAAAACGGTCATTTTCCGCCCTTTTTTCGCCCCCATTGTCGGTCATAGTGTCGCAGGCGGGTGAATGAACCCGTTCCCTTTTCCGACGATACCGGAAAGGTCCGTGCTCAAGGCTCTTGAAAGGACGCCGGGATATGACACCGCAAGAAAGCGAGATGATCGCCGACCTGTTTCGCCGGCTGCGTACCGCTGATACTGCCCCCAAAGACCCCGAGGCCGAGGCGCTGATCCGCAGGCTGGTGACCGAGCATGCGAGCGCCCCCTATCTGCTGACGCAAACCGCGCTGATTCAGGAGCATGCCCTCACCACGGCTCAAGGCCGTATGGACGAATTGCAACGCCAGCTTGCCCAGACCCAAGCTCAACTCGAGGCTGCCCAAACCCAACTGGCCCAGGCCCAAGCGGCCCAAGCGGCCCAAGCCCCGGCGCGGCCCGCCAGCCCCGGTGGGTTCCTGGGAGGCGGCTCTGGCCTGTTGGGCGCCTTTGGTCGTCGCCCGGCGGCCCCCCCACCGCCGCCACCCTCGTCCGGCCCCTGGGGCGCCGCAGCGCCACAACCTGGACCCTGGGGCGCACCGGCTCCGCAACCCGGCCCCTGGGGCGCTCCCAGCGGCGGCGGGGGCGGCGGGTTCCTGCGCTCGGCCATGGCCACGGCGGCCGGAGTCGCCGGCGGGGCTCTACTGTTCGAGGGGATTGAGCACATGATGGGCGGCGGCAGCGCCTTGGCTCAGACCCCGACAACACCAACGGTCGAAAACACCACCGTTAACAATTATTACGGTGACCAGAGCAGCACCAGCCAAGTGGCTGATACCAGCAATGATTATGACGACAGCTCTTATTACGACGATGTGTAAGAGACAGTGAACCTAAGACCGTAGAAAAAAGGGGGCTTTTGCCCCCTTTGCTCCCCACCAGGATCATCATGGTCCTGGATGTGCGTTCGGTATGGTTTTCGTTCGGTATGGTTTCCAAGGGCACCCCTCAAGCAAGACGAGAGAACCAGGACATGACCCGATCCCTTCGCCGCCTTCTGCCCTCCGCATTTCTGTTGGCCGCCCTAGCGGTCCCCGTTCTGCCGTCGGCACCTGCCAGCGCCCAAACCGCGCCGATGCCCGCCGACTTTGGGCAACGCAAAGCCCTACACATCCACATTGAACAGCAGGAACTGAATATCCTGACCGAGTCTTTGGGCTGTATTGGCCTCGCGACCGACGAAGCCGGCCTCAAAGCCTGCTTTGCCAAAAAGCATCAAGAGGAAGACGCGCTGAGGGCCCAGCACAAGCCGTAAGCGAGCGGCTCCGTCTCTCCCCACCAAGGACCATTCTGATCCTTGGTGGGGGCGTTCGGGACACGATCGGCACCCGACCGAACCGCCGTTACGGGCTCTATCGCGCAAAACCTTCCGACATTAATAAATAATTTACTAATAATTTTTTAAAATTCCGGTGGGAGCGTGGATTCTTTTTCAGTAGAGACGGCCTTATTATACATTCGTTAAGACATTTTAATTTTGGCTTAATCAGTCTTCGCAACTGCGACATAATGTCTAACTGTTGTATCTGACAGGCCAGGGGGGATCCTCATCCGGTGTTATTCTCTGGGTGCTGTGCCGGGGAGGGCCGCTACGATGGGTTTCTTAAATTGGATGCGAAAGCCGTCCGAGACCGATGTCATCTATTCAGTTATGAATGATGACCATGTTGAGCTGTACCGTTTGGTCGGCGATTTACAAAAAATCGTCGCCAGACATTGCAATGGTGAGACCGAACGGAGCCAGCAGAAGGCTGATGTTTTAGCCACTGTTCAGAGTTTAATTCATAAAGCCGCCGAGCATTTCAACCGTGAAAATGCGTTGATGGATCGCTACGGCTATCCCGAGCGCCGTGAGCATCGCAGCGAACATGGCATGTTATTGTGCAGTGTGGAAACCTATCACGCCAATCTCGCGGCCAATGATCAGCCCATCACGAAGGAAGTCGTGCGTTACCTGAAGGATTGGCTAACCAGTCATATCCGAACCGCCGACCATCGGCTTGATCAGTTCCTCCTCTCCGCCGTTCGCAAAGCCGCTGCGCCGGATGTCTTGGCTGCGGGCACCTCTGAAGCCGGTTGGACCGCAGAGAATACGCTGTTGTGGGCCTCGTTGCACGATACCGTTGCGCGCGAGACCATCACCGGCAACCGCCAGCAAAACCAGAATGGCATCCAGGCCATGGAAGCGCGCGCCCGACAAAAGCAGGCGCGGGAACGGCAGGTGGGAATCAAAGCCAAGCTCGCCAGCGACAGCCGCCAGATGCGCGCCATTTACTACGAGTGATACCGTTCTTCCAGACTTGCTCAAACCTACGCATAGGTAGGTTTGACGCTGGATTTCTGCTTCACTGAGGCTGGTTTCGTGGCCGGCTTGCGCCGACCGCCAGAGCCTTCCTCTCC
>CAIXKV010000218.1 GCA_903920145.1 uncultured Rhodospirillales bacterium | reverse complement strand
TTATAATACCGGCGAGCTATGACAAGGGCTCACCGCCGGTATCGGGCCGCGACGGCGGCCCCGCGTCCTCGTGGACGCGAAGCCAAGGGCGCGGATGCGCCCGCCCGGCGTCTGAGGGCAGCCTTGATGAGTCACCATCAAGGCCCGATGGTATAAGACCAAGGGGGGACGTGGAGATGTATCGGAGCCGGATTGATCATGATGGTGATGCCGATCAGGCCTTATTTTTCTACCATGTTCCCAAGACCGGCGGGGTCAGTTTCTTTACGGCATTGCGCCATGCTTGGTTAGAAGGCCACCGGGTGGCTGGCACTGGCCCCCGGCCTGCGATGTTCCGCTATGACGACATCGCTCGCGACATTCCAGTCAAAGGGCTGCGCTATACCCTGGTCGGCACCCATAAGGCTTTTGGGGCTCATCTTAAATTCGAACAACCCTTCTTACTCACCACGATTTCGCGGGAGCCGGTGGCGCGGATCACCTCGGAATACACCTACCAATCCATGCGACGAGGACAGCCGGTTAGTGCCGCCGGCTTTGAACAGGTGTTCCGGCAGGAAGAAAACACCAACCGCGCGGTCAAGCAGCTTGGCGCTTCCCGTTACGGGGTCGCAGCCCGACCGTCGACTCTGGACGCGGCGATTGAGACTCTCGATCGTTACTTTCACAGTTATGTGGATCATCGGTTATGTGATGATCTGATCGAGACTTATCTATCCCATTACCAATTGCCCAATGTCGACGTCGACCGGCTCAACCAAACTACGGATCGCTTTAAGTTTGATTCGTCGCCCTACCGTGACGAAATCCTGGAGCGAAATCATTTGGATCGGCAATTGGCCGACTATATCCGGGAACATCCCAGAGTACCGGCCTTAACTTATCGCAGTGATCGGCTTCATCCCTTGACCGTGATTATTCGTGAAACCGGCAACGATACCCGATCCGAAGGCGTGGTGCGCTCGATTCCGACGAAAACCGACTTCGCTAACGGCTGAACAGGAAATGCCCGGCGAATCCACCTAAAACCGCGCTGGCCCCGATCACCGGCACGCGCAGGCCGGTGCCGGCTTCCAGGGCTTCGGTGAAGGAGACGCCATCTAGTAAGGCAGCCCCGGTGATCAAGCCGCCGGCAATGGTGCTGGCCAACACCACTCCCGCCGCGGCTCCAGCCAAAACCGCCACCACAGGCTGTAACCCGAAATCATAGCCCTGATCGACGACCACAGGAGCCGGTTGCGGGTCAGCTTGCGGTTGGCTCTGGGCATGGGCAGCGTTGGGCAACCAGCCAACCAGGATCATCAGAGCAACAATAGCCAAAAGGCGCATGACGGTCTCCCGCGCAAAGGGTGGGCTTAAACATTCCAAGGCACCCGGACAGGAAACGGTTACCGGGCCCCCGATCGATCCTTAATACCACGTTACCAGCGCCCTGGCGACCATCCGTCTCGAAGGATCCTCATCATAGAAACCAACTGTTCTCGATCAATTGATTATCCAACACCAACAGACTCTCGCGCCCCTCGGCACTGCGAAGAATGTCGATGATCCCGGAGACATTGGAACAGCCATTCCCGATGAAACGGTCGGCACCCAATGCCAACCATGTATCGATCATGACCTCTCGGCCTAACGCTGCGCCGTTCTCGCCGTCGTGATAATGGATGCCTTTGTGATCGGCGGTGCGTCGGCCATAGGTCATCACCACCCGCGTGCCGTAACGACGGCGCATCTCTCGAGCCAAACAAGCGTCATCGGTCAGCAGCAGCAAACGCCACGACTCTGGAACGGTTTCGATCAAGGCCATGATTCGGTCATTGACGGCGGCCAGCTCCGGGAGTTCCACCACCTTGTCCGAGCCGCGCAGATGAACCGCCAGCACCGGCGCTCCAGCCAGATGACGCTCCCGGAACTCTTGAACGGCGGCGAGGATTTCGGGCCGGGGGCGCAAATACCGATCAAACAGCGCCTTGAAACAAGCCTTGACCGAAGACCCGTGCAGCGGGTGCTCCGGTGGAATCCATGGCACCAGATCCGCCACGCCCATGAACACGCAACACACCAAAACCGTTTCGGGACGCGCCAGGAACTCCAGAGCGCCCAGCCCCGGACGCTTGGACCAGCGGTCGCGCCGCAACGCTTCGCGGTTCCAGCCCTCGGGAAAACAGGAAACCCCGTCCTCTAAGGCCAACAGGCTCTCAACCGTCAGGGCCGAAACCGGCTCGAAAAACAACCCAAACGCATCTCCGCCCCGACCATCGGAAAAGCGGCATTTGCGCCCCCATTGGATCACCGGGCTGCGTCCGGTGAGTTCAGCCAACAGCAGTCCCCCCAAGACGTGGCAAACCTCGGACCAGAAGCCAAACCCCCAGGCCTTGATCAGCACATAACCGGGGGTGGCTCTGGAAGCTCCCGACCTCGGATGAGAGGCCAGCACCGATAGATTGTCGCGCGCCGCCGTCAACGCTGCGGCTTGACCGAAGTAGCCCGCCGCCGCCGCTCCCAACCCGACCAATGCCGCGATCACGCCCAACAAATTGAGGGCTTCGGCGACGTTGGATCGGGCGGCAAGGCTGCGGCGGCAATGGGCATCCGCTGCCGCCAGATTGCCTTGATAGAGATAGGCGACCGCTTGAGCCAAATGGCGATCTTCGATCATCCGGGCGCGATCCTCAAGCCTAGGGGCCGAAGGTTGGGGGGGGCCGCCGTCGCGGCCCGAGGACCGGCGATGTGTCAGTATCAGGGCTCGCCGGTATTATGCGGGGCTTGGTGCCGTCCATCGTAAGCTGTCGTCGGGAAGGGTGCGCTGGATCAGGGGCGGGATGATCCCTTGCAGACGGGCCAAATGGGCCTGTCGTTCCTCATCCCCAGACAAAAAATGGACCCCAACCGAGCCATGAACCAACGAAACCCCTCGCGCCGGTAACCACCGCTCCCCCATCCGGGCGCTAGGCATCAACACGAGCACCAATGCCGAACGGGCCAGATGGGCCAGAACCAGGGCTCGCGCCTCGGTCTCCTCCATGCGATCCAGCAGATGGTCAAGAATAACCAAGTCCAGGGGCGGTAAATCCGCAGCCGCCATCACCCGCAAATCCGTGCAGGACAGTCTCCCGTTTCGCGAGACCAGCCGCAGCTCGGCGAGGGCCGACGCCCAGATCTCAATGCCAAACCACTCGGTGCCCTTCAGCCGGTCGGCCAACAAGGCCCGGTAACGCCCTTCGGCGCCCGCATCAAAGGCGCGGGCGATGGCCCGCGCCTCGTGCAGCTTGTCCAGCATCAACACCGCGTAAAGCGTCCCCTCTTCCGAGACGATTCGCCCGCTCGCCAGTGTTGAAAGCATCCAAAGAGTTACCGAGGCCGGCAATGATGGTGGTGATAGCGATCACACCAGGGCAGGGTATGGTGAGGCGGTGCCACATGATGGGGCGGATGGTGTGGATGACACCGCGCATCTCGAGGATGGTGATGGCACCACGCACCATCGGCCAAGGCCGAGGCCGGGAACGCGGTCCCGAAGAATGCAGTGACCGCGACGGCCATCACGGCACATCGCAACAGCATCATGACGTTGTTCATAGTGGACACCCTGACTCTCCTTCTGTTGGGCCTAGGATAAGAGGCCCTTGCGGCCCACCCAAGGGCCTACGCCGTCAGTCTTGCAGCACGAATCGACGGTTTAGCGGCAGCACCGGGCGAGCGTTGTTCGGGAACAGCGCGGCAAAGGTCTCGATCTGCGTTTTTGAAGCCGTGATCGGACGGCGGAAAATGTTCCACTGAATGATCTCGGAACAAGGCGGCGTGGTCAGCGAGCCTTCATACCGAAAGCGATCCCGCTGCTCCGGCAGTAAACGACCCGGATGGATGTGCTGGGTGGTCTTGGTCTCGCCCACGGCTTTGGGCATTGCCTGCCAAATCGTCTTAAGGGTGGGATTTTCGTCGCCTGCAACGACGAACACGCCCACCACCAAAGCGGCCGTACTGGTTTGGTTGACGTGGACGAAATGAATCTCCATCGCCAACCCTTGACCGTCAATCCGGTGTTCGCTGGGATGATGGAAGTGAAACTGCTTGAGCGTAAACAGCTCACCGCCCTCGCTCGCGGTTCCGTAGCGGAACGACGCCGCCGAACCAGCCTCCTGAGTCACATCTTCGAAGTCTTCGGCCTGAGCCTCGGCGGCGGACGCGTCCCCTGGCACTGGAACCTCGATGGTGTGGCCGTTATTGACCACGGTCAACGGCAAGGGATGCCAGCGCAAAGACAGGGGCGACAAATGGGCGTGAACGGGACGCGGCAGAGTGATCGGCGACTGTTGAGTGCCCAAGGAACAGGCTTTGAAGTCCGGTGCAAGGTCGCCCCAATGCTCCGGACCTTCCGCGCCGTCATAGGTCCAATGGGCACCGGCGCTGCTGGCTTCGGCGCTGCGGGCCAGACAGATCGGACACGCCGCCGCCGCGACCAATCCGGTTAAAATCGAGCGACGATGCAAGTCCATGACGAATCCTCTCCCGGAAGGTCTCGAGGTCAGGGGCCGTGCCGATGTCGGCAAAGCCCCCGTCCTCCCCCAGTCCTTACCCCCGAGCCCTCAAGGGTGAGGCTCCGGCATATTGAAAGGACGTCGTCCGCACCTTCTTGCCCGACAAGGCCAGCTCGATGTGATCGACGAAAACGACCTCCTGGGGCCGCTCGGCGGGCGCCAACGTGGCCTCGGCGTGAGCCTGCAACGCCTTGCCGAGCGATTCGGTGTCAATGCCGGCTTCCGCCACGACAGTCGCCACCAATCCACCGCCGGCATCCGAGCTGGCCACCAAAATGTCGGAGACACCAGGCACCGCCAGCAAGGCAGTCTCGACCTTAGCCGGCGACACCTTGACACCATCGACCGTCACCAGGGTCTCGACCCGACCTGTGAACAGCATCCGATCGCCGACCCGTTCGACCAGATCGCCGGTGACCAACCAGCCATCCACCGTGAAGGGCCGATTCTCGCCGCCGGCATAACTGAGCATGGCCCGAGGGCTCCGCACCTGAAGGGCGCCTTGGCGCACCCGCAGAACCACGTCGTCCACCCCAGAGTCCAGCCATTCGGCGGGGAAGCCGGCCTTGCCGTCTGCCACCGTGAACACCACACCGGCCTCGCTGGAGGCGTAAATCTGCCGCACGCGGGCCCGAGGGAAGCGTGCCGCCAACTGATCCAGCAATGGCTGATCGGTGATGTCGCCGCCCAGCGTCGCCACCTGCAACGGCAACTCCGCCGTTTTCAGTTCGGCCAACAGAGTCCGCCAAACGCACGGCGTCGCACTCAGGTGGGTGATCCGGTGTTCGACAGCCAAACGGGCCAGATGACCGCTGTCGGCCCGAGGCGAAGACACCAGCGTTGCCCCCGCTGTGACCGCCGCGACCACCACCTGGATGCCGCCAAAGGCCGTCGGCTCGTAGGTCAGCAGCCAGCGCGACTCGGCGCTGTGGTTGCCCCGAATGCGACCGATCAGGCGGGTAAAGTCCTGACGCACCAACTTGGGCTCGCCCGTGGTTCCCGAGGTCGGGATCAGCACAGCAAACCCGCTGTCAGCGGTAGACACCCCTGGCCCCAGCCGAACCAGCTTGCCGCCGGGCCCGATCTGGACGGCAGCGCCCGCCGGACGGGGCGAAGCCCCCCGCAGCAGCACCAGTTCAACGCCAATCCGTTGGGCGGCGATCAGGGCGGCGATAAGCGTGGCCACCGAACGAGCGGTTACGGCAACGCGGCTTCCCAGCGGCAGCTCCGGTTGGAGTTGCTCTGCCAGGGCGCTAAGGCTCGCCCAATCGTAGGTCCGTCCATCCTCAATCAGTTGGAAGGATGGATTGATCCAGGCCGGCACGATCATAAGATATCACCCTCCTTACCAGGCCCGCCGGAACCGCCGGGCCGGACCTGTCCCGAAAGACCACAGCCACCGTTGACGATGCTACCATAAACTGTCAAGAAACTCTTAAGGTTTGATGCGCTGGAATTTCACCCGCACATCCAGCGGCGAACCCAGACGTACAACCACGCCAGCCAGCCGATAGCCGCTGGCCGGCGAAGCATCGGTATACCGGGTTGCGTCCAGCAATGCCAAGAGCACATCGCGCCGCACCGGCGCCGCACCGCTGTCCCGCCGGTCAAACTGGGCCCGCAGCTCGGCCCGCTCTCGATCGGAAATCATGCGTTCGAAGTCAAACACCAACTCCACTTCGGCACTGCGCTCAAGGCCCAGACTGTAACCTTGCAAGATATAGCCGGTCGCCCGAACCTGAGCCTCGAAATCGCGGAACTCCTTATCGGAGAAATTCAACAGTCCATGGACATCCTCGCCGTCGTCTCGGCTCGTGCCAGCCAACCAATCGGCCAAGGACTGCACGGCTGTTATGCCAGAGTCCAACAAGCCGGCCATTCCCGCCCGCATGCCGCTCCACCAGCCCTGACTCGCTGCCATCGGCACGGCCGTGTTGCCATCGGCCAGCGCCGCCGCTCCGGGCATGGCCAAAGCCGCCGCGATCACGACAGCAGACGCCAAGCGGGTTAGGTCGATCACCAGCAGCCTCCGACGGTTCAGGTTTCCCGCCCGCCCTGTCCCGCCGATCGGACTCCGCCGAGCAACAGGAAAGGATAAGGGTAGGGCGCGCGCAGCCTAGCCAGCGGATTCCCCACGTCAAGACAAAAAGGCGGCAGATCCTGGTGACATCCCAGCGATCCCCAGGCTTTTCCTGCATTCAGCCATGTCATTCACACGTCATACCTCTGGCTGTCACTTGAACGCCACCTCGCTGATCTTCTCCCGACTCCTGAAAAGAGATGGACATGCCAACTTGACAGTCTGGTCAGTCGTGGTATGAAGGCCTGAAGCATATGGAGTTGTTGGTTTGCTTGACCCTAAGGGGGTGCGCCCTCCGTCAAGATAGCCACCTGCGGGCGCCGACAGGGATTTTCATAATATCGAGATCCAGTTGAGGACGTGAAATGACCGTTGCGGACGAAGTTAAGAAGCGATATGGCGAATACATCAAGCTTCAGGTGCTTGATGAGCAGTATCTAAGCCGCGATCGGGAACGGAAGATTCTGGGTGAGGGAGTCACTCGTTTCGAAATTCCGCTGGAAAACGCCCGCTCTATTCTCATGTCGGTCGCTTCTGAGAGCGATATCGTCTTTGAGAAGGACGTTGACAAGCTCGTCAAAGAGATCATGCAAGTTTTTGCGGCCAACAGCGGCAATATCGGCCCGAATGAATTCGCCCATGGCATCGCCATCTACCGGCAGCTTTCCAGTGGCCATGTCAGCGAACTCGATGCCAAGCGTCGCCTGAAGCAAATGGTCATCGAAAATGACTGGAAGCCCGGTCGGGCCTTCTTCAGCCTGCCGATCGGCACCCGTAAGTGGTTCAAAGAAATCCCCTGATTCCGGTGCTGGTCTAACAGTCAGAGCCAATCAGGGCCAGAACCAGGAAGCGGGCGTCCGGGATGGGGGCGCGCGGGGCGATCCACGGGATGCGCCCATCGGGGGTGTGCCAGTCGAGGGGATGGGAATCCATGGATATCGTGCATTTTAGCGTGGCGGCCGGTCTCATCCTCGCCAAGGCGTTCAGCATTGTGGTCATCATCTATCTGCCGATGATCATAGGCGCGCGTTGGCTGCCGCGGATCGATACCGCCGGCATGTATCTGTTGCCGACAGCCTGGACGCTGCCGATGTTCAGCGGCGCCGTGTTGGGCGGCACCATGGTTTATTTCAATCTGGATGAGGAATACTTCACCGTCGACAATATTTTCCGCGCCGACGGCCCGTGGAATTTGTCCTATTATTCCTTCATCCTGGATCGGGTCAATCCGTTTAACTACTATCTGGATCCTGTGCTGAGTCACCTGACCTTCCAAGGTCAGGACATGAACATCAGCATCGCGTTGTCCTTGGCCGCCGGCAGCTTCGGCCTGCTGGTGATCCGGGCCATCAGTACGTGGCATTCATTCGGCGCTTGGCGCGGCATTCTGTTCGGGTTCGCGATTGCGGTCTGGGCTTGCTACATGACCATTTTTGGCGTCTGCCTGGTGCTGTGGCTGTTGAACCTGCTGAACTTTTGGACGTTGGCGGTTTTGACCATCTCGGTCCACCTTTACCGAACCCATTCCTGGCCATTCACCTACCACACCCTCATGTCGCCGGTGTGGGGTGGGCATGACCACGGTCATGGTCACGGAGATCATGGGCATGGCGGTGGGCATGGTCATGATGCTCATGGGGGCGGTCACGGCGGTGGCCACGGTGGGGGGCATGACGCCCATGGGGCAGGTCACGGCGGCGGCCATGGAAGTGGCCACGGTGGCCATGATGATCATGGCCACGGGAGCGGTCACGGCGGTGGCCACGGCGGTGGTCATGGCGGCCACGGGGATCATGATGAAGACAGTTTACGGGACGCGGTTCATCCACTGTTTCCCCGCCATCACTAAGACGAGCTTTAGGGAGGACGGCAGCGTCAGAGCCGCCGCTTCCTCCTTCTTCTAATCGTTACGATCTTCGGCGCAAGCCACCGTCAGCTCATGGGTTCCGGCCATGTTCAATGCCTCGAGTTTCCTGGTCCGCTGGGTGTTGGCCATGTTCATCGTCTTTGCCACCTATAACGCCTCGGGATACTCGTATTATCACTGGGTGACTGGGGCCGGAGCCGAGAACTGGCCCTTGAAAAGTTTCGTCGGCGTCAGTCTGCTGACGTCCTATGGTGTCTTCGCCATTGCCATTTGGCGGTCACTGGGGCCGGTCGGGGTTGCCACCTCGGCAGCGTCGTTAACCGCCCTGGTCTGGACTCTGGTGGATTACAACCTGCTGGATTTGAACAATCCCGACGCGGTGGCTACCGTGGTCGGAACCTTGTTTGCCACGATCCTATCCTTTGGCGTGTCCTGGTCCCATATCAGAACCCGTCTTAGCGGTCAGGTCGACTCCAAGGACGTCAACCAGTACTAACAGTACTCAGTGGATTTGCAGTGTTAAGTGGACTGGGATCGGAGGCCGAGAGCATGGCCTCCTGAGCCTCAAGGTGCTGTGGGGGTATACCCTCGAGCCTTGATGTTGACTCATCAAGGCTGCCCTCAGACGCCGGGCGGGTGTGGGCAAAGCCCAGGAAAGACCCTAGACCCGCCCATAGGTATCATTCAGACGCACAATATCGTCCTCGCCTAAATAGGCTCCCGATTGCACCTCAATCAGGTTGAGCGGAACTCGGCCTGGATTCTCCAAGCGGTGCGGCGTGCCCAACGGAATGAACATCGATTCATTTTCCCGCAGCAACACCTGTTCTTCCCCGCGCGTCACCAGAGCGGTCCCATTGACCACCACCCAATGCTCGGCACGATGGTAATGCAACTGAAGGGATAATTGGGCGCCCGGATTGACGGTCAGCCGCTTGACCTGGAAGCGATCTCCAGAATGCAATCCTTGATAGAATCCCCAAGGCCGATGGACCTTGCGATGATTGATCGGCTCGGTGCGCCCCTGACGCTTCATCTCGTCCACCAGGGTCTTGACCTCGCTGACCCGGTCTCGAGAGGCCACCAGCACCGCGTCGTCGGTGACCACGATGACGGTGTCGTCCACCCCCACCGCCGCCGTCAACATCCCCTCGCTACGGATGTAACAGTTGCTGCTGCCCAACGTCACCACGTCGCCGATCTGAACATTGCCGGCCTGGTCCTTGTCGCCGATCTCCCACAAGGCCGACCAGGCACCGACATCGGTCCAGCCGATGCTCGCCGGAACCATGGCGGCCCGGTCGGTGCGCTCCATCACCGCATAGTCGATAGAGGTGCTGGGCGCCGCCGCAAAGGCCGTCGCATCCAACCGGAAAAAGTCCAAATCGACCATAGCTTCGGCGATGGCGCGGGAGCAGGCCGCCACCACCGCCGGCTCAAAGCGTTCCAACTCCGCCAGCACCACCGCCGCCGGAAACAGAAACATGCCGCTGTTCCAGAAATGGACGCCACCGGCAACATAGGCTTCGGCAGTGGCTCGAGGGGGCTTTTCGACAAAGGCCGCGACGGCATGAACCCCGTCCAATCCCGCCAGAGCCGGCCCCTGCTGGATATAGCCATATCCGGTTTCGGGGGCGGTCGGCGTGATGCCGAAGGTCACAAGATGCCCGGCGGATGCCGCCACCGCCGCCCGCTCGACTGCCGCTAGGAAGGCGCGTTCATCGCGGATCAGATGATCGGCAGGCAGGACCAGCATCAAGGCGTCGGGATCATGATTGACGATCCGCAGGGCCGCCACCGCCACCGCCGCTGCCGTGTTGCGGCCAACCGGCTCCAAGATGATGGTTGGCGCCGGCACGCCGGCCATCTGGCTCAACTGGTCCGCAATCACAAAACGGTGTTTTTCGTTGCAGATCACAATGGGCGGTGCAAAACGAGTGGTATCGGCCACTCTCCGCACCGTCTCCTGAATCATCGAGCGGTCGGAGGTCAGATTGAGCAACTGTTTAGGGAATTGCTCGCGCGACATTGGCCATAAGCGAGCCCCAGCGCCGCCAGACAACAGGACAGGATGAATCCTTCGATGACCCGAGAGACCGGCCATGACAAACCCTTCGTGATCGAAATGCTAATTCTGTTGAAACGCCGGTTCAGTTGGGAACCGTGGTGATGAAGAGTGCGGTGGCGACGGGCAGCGCGCCCGGATTCCCTTCCGCGCCGCTCAAAGCCTTTCGCAGTTCGGTCAGATAGCCGGTCGCCTGTTCGGCTTCTGGCCGCAACGCCGGGAACAACGGCTTGGCGCTGGCGATGGCGACCACCAATTCCCGTCCGAAAGGTTGCCCGACGGTCCAGAACCGCCCGCCACCGGCGGGATCGCCCAGCTTGCGCTGTCCTCCGGCCCCCAGCTTATGCTCTTTTTCCAGGCCATTGGGCCAGAGATGCACGACATAGCCCTCAAGGGTAAAGTAATCAACCTGAAGATAGGCCGGAAAGCTCGGTCCATGCAGGTCTAAAATCAGGTTTTGGCGATCTTTATAGACCGCTCCGGCGTTGATCGGCTGAAGTTGAACCGGTTGAGACAGCCCTTGATTGCGCTCGCGCAACGAACTGATCATATCCAAAGAGTCACATAAAATCGGGCTCACAGTCTCGGTCTTGACGGTGTAGGCCGCTCCGGTCACGCTCCCCCCGATCAGGGCGCGTAATTGAGCCTCCGAGTTGCCTTCCCCCATCGCGCCCGTCACCATAATGGTTCCGTCTGTGCCAGGATCGGCCCGCAGCAAGGAACAGGGGGCCCGGTTCACCACCGTGCGAATTGACCCCAAAACCGCTTCGGTCATGGCCGCCTGTTGAGCCCGCACCCGCTCGTCGGCCTGCCGCTTGGCTTCAATCGCCGCCTGCTCGGCCCGCGCTTGGGCTTCCGCTAGATGCTGGGCCTCCAGCGCCGCCTGTTCAGCCCGCGCCTGGGCCTCGGCCTGTCGCTTGGCCTCGGCGGCGGCCTGTTCGGCGCGGGCCCGTGCTTCGGCTAGACGTGCGGCATCGGCGGCGGCCTGTTCGGCCTGGGCCTTTTCTTCGGCCAAATGTTTGGCTTCGGCGACGGGCGAGGTCGGGGTTGGGGGCCCCTGATCTCCCGACGCCGCCCTCACGACGCCCTTATCCGGACCTGGGCCGCCATGATGGGGACTCATCGCCAACCATCCCCCGATCCCGCCCGCGACGAGGGCCGCTCCGACGACGGCGACCAACCCTCGCCGGCCTCTCCGGCGCTCGCCTCTGGACTCGCCTGAATAGCCGTTCCAATCCGGTCCCCGACCCGGCCCGCCCCTAACCGACAGCTCTCCGGCGGGCATCATCACCGGAGGCCGTTGAACGGTTTCCTCCTGGGATAAGGCCGGAGCCGAAAGCGGGCTGTCCTCGCTCAATCTGCCGGGCATCAGGGTTGTGCCGTCATCTATGGCGGCACCGTCAGCAACGGCAGCAGCGGACAACCGGCGTTCGGCGGCGTCCCGCAAGGCCTGAGCGAATTCGGCGGCGCTTTGGTACCGATCCTCGGGACGCTTCGCCATGGCTTTTTCCACCACCTGATCAAAGGCGCGTGGAATCTGCACATTTAAGGCCGATGGCCGTTCGGGTTGACTGTGCAAAACCCGATGCATAACGGTGGTCAAGCTGCCGGTGAAGGGTTTTTCTCCGGTCAAGAGCTGATACAAGACGGCGCCGGATGAAAAAATATCGGATCGGCCATCAACCTGTTGGCCCATGAACTGTTCGGGCGACATGTAGCTGGGCGTGCCCATCACCGCGCCAACCTGGGTCAAGTTGGACGACTCGAGACGAGCAATGCCGAAGTCAGTGATCTTCACCACGCCGTCATCGGTCAGCATGATGTTGGCGGGCTTGATGTCCCGATGAACGATGCCGTGGTGATGAGCGTAATCAAGGGCCGATAGGACATCGCCCATAATACGGACAATGGTCTTGACCTCGAACCGTTCCTCTTTGTCGAAATAGTCCTTCAGATCGCGGCCTTCGATGAACTCCATGGCGATAAACGCCGTGCCGTCATCCTCACCATATTCGTAGATACCGACAATATTCGGGTGATTGAGGCGTCCAGCGGCACGAGCCTCGCGTTTAAAACGCGTGATTTGAGCGGAGGTTGCTTCTGGGTCTTCAGCCCTCAGCATATCCGCGCGCACCGTCTTCAGGGCCACGAAACGCTCGATGAAGGGATCCTTGCCCTTATAGACGACACCCATGGCGCCCTTGCCCAGTTCGCCTTCAATGTCGTATTTGCCGAGCTTACCGATATCCGCCTGTTTCACATCGCCCCCGGCTGTTGCCGCCGTGCCCGAGTCAGACCGGCTTGATGATCAAGCCCCCAGCCCCATTCGAGTCCGGTATACCCCCGAATGACAACGGCGCCAAGAGACAGCCGCCGCACGTTCGCCCAATCCTATCCATAATAAGCACCGGATGGTCAGGCGAATGTACGACAAACGATCAGGAGTCGGCAGCCTCCTCGCAATGGCCGTGGCAAAATTCTCATAAAACAGGGCGCCCAGACGCCGAGCGGGCACAGAGAGCGCCCCGAGCCGCCGTCGCAACCCCGGTACCCGCGCGGGATTACAAATCCCGCTGCCTCACCCGCCGCACGCCCCGGCCCAACAACCGCGCCACGCGGGCCGGTGAAAAGCACAATGCGGTCAGGCCGGCAATCCCCGCCGCAACCGGCGCGCCGGTTCGGCGGGCCGCCACGGCGCATTCCAGGGCCAACGAAGCCCGAAACCGACGCTGGGCCGCAGCCCCGCCCAACCGGCCTATCCGGTCCCGTTGACGTTGCCACAACAAAGCAGCGGCTTCTTCGACCCGCGCCCGTGCCGCGAACCCGCCCAAATGAACCACCGCGCCCATTTGGGGCAGGCTATCCAAATCATACCGCTCGATTAGGCGCAACAGCCAATCCCAGTCTTCGAAACGCGGTAGGTCTTCGGCGAAACCACCAATCCGTTCGAAACAAGCCCGCCGAGCCAGCAAAGTCGAACCCGGCGAGACCGTGCATCCGTCCAGCAACGCCGCCAACCCGGTTCCATCGGCGGCTGGGCTCCGTTCAAACCGACCGCCGGTGGCCAAACGATGCAGAATAAACCCCGTCACCAGCGCCCCCACGCGATCAGGAGCCTGATTCAGCGCGGACACCTGGGCCGACAGCTTGCCCGGCAGCCATTCGTCGTCGGAATCCAGAAAGGCAATCAACGCTCCTCGGGCTGCCGCAAGACCCGTATTGCGAGCCGCCGGTGCGCCTTTATTGGCCGAATGGCGAATAACCTGGATGCGAGAGTCTGTCCCCCAGATTCCACCAGCAAGAACGGCTTCGGCTCCACCATCGGTGGAACCATCATCGACAAGGATCAGTTCCCAGTCGGTAAAATCCTGGTCTAGCACGCTAATGATGGCGCGAGACAATGTAGCCGTGCGGTTATAAACCGGAATGATGATCGAGACAGTGGACATGATGCTTCGTGAGCGAAGGGATGCGCGACGAAAACGCCCAGGAGCGTGCCGGACGTTGGCTTAAGGCTCTTATATGCTATTCTCCTCGTCTCGGCGCGTTCGTCGTGACCGGAACGTCGCGCGATCTCGGGTCGGGTGACACCTTTTCTTTTCGCCGGGTTGGTCCCGGAAACTCTGTTGGACAGGGCAAGCATCCATGAAACGCATCCTGCTCGTTGATGACGTACCGGCCGTTCGGCTTTCGATTCGCGCCGCCTTGGAAGCCACCGGCTATCAGGTGATAGAAGCCGCCGACGGTAAAGAGGCCCTAAGTCTGCTCGATAGCCAAGTCGTGGACCTCATCGTCACCGATTTATGGATGCCCAACCTTGACGGCGTTGAGCTGTTGAAGTGCCTGCGCGCCGCCAATGCCAATATCCGGGTGATTGCCATTTCCGGCGGCGGCATGCGCAAGCCCATCGATGTTTCGGCAGCCCTGGCCCAGACCTGGGGCGCCGATGCGGTGCTTTATAAGCCGTTCGACAATGACGATCTGGTTTCTGAAATTAAGCGGCTGGTCGGTTGAACGGCAGAACGGCGCCGGCCTGTCAGGCCGGCACGCCGTGTTGTCGAAGATAAGCATCGGTTTCGGCAAGGCCCTCGGGTGAGCCGATCTCGTAGAAGCGATGCCCAACCTCGTACCCAGCCAAGCGCCCGGCCTCTACAAGGCCGGTGTAGATCTGTGCCAAATCAAAGGGCTGATCGTTGGGTTGCGCCAAGAGCGTTTCCGCCGTGAGCACGCCTAAACCATAATCGATGTAACGCATTTCGGGATCCCGCAGGATCTTACTGTAGCACAAAATGCGCCCCTCACTGAACACCACATTGCTGGTGTCCCAGCGTCCTTCGTTCCCATAAACCGTCATCAGGCCATCCAGCCCGCTCGCGCGCCAAGCGTCCACCACCGGAGCATAGGCCAAGTCCAAATAGCTGTCGCCGTAGAGAATCAGAAAGGCCGAGCCCAGCATCGGCAGGGCTTTGCGCAGGGCGCCGCCGGTTCCCAACAACCGATCCCCATCGAAGGAATAGCGGACGTCCAGGCCGAACCGACGGCCGTCACCAACAAACTCCGCCACTTGCTCTCCGAGATAACCCAGGCAGAGTACCACAGTTTGAGCGTTTTCCCGCCGCAGCAGACGCAACTGATGAGCGATGAACGGCTCTCCTGCGACTTCGACCATCGCCTTGGGAATGGTGGTGGTAATCGGTCGCAGCCGGGTGGCCAGACCACCCGCCAGAATGGCTATCGGAGGAAGAGTCACGGCAAAGCGCCCCGTTTAGAGAAAAGGGGGCCGAAGCTCCCAGGGTTATTATACCGGCGATGTGCCAATCAAGAGGCTCGCCGGTATTACTGCACAACCACTTTGGTTCCCTCGAAATCAAAACGGAACCGGACTTCGCGCAAGCCTGCCCCAAGCATCGCGTGACGCAGCCGGGTCTTGTCCTCGGTATAGAACATCAGGAAGCCGCCGCCGCCCGCTCCGATCAATTTGCCGCCGATGGCACCGTTAGCCATGGCGGTCTGGTACCAGACATCGATGGCCGGGTTCGACATGCCGCCCGAGCGTTGCTTCTTATGCTCCCAATGCTCATGCATCAGTTCACCGAACCGCCTCAAATCGCCAGATTCCAGGGCGGCTTGACTGCGTAGCCCCAGGTCTTTGACATAATGCAGGTTTTGAACCATGGAATTGTCGGATTGACGAGTCCGGCTGTCCTGATCCTTCAAAATTGAAGAGGCGCTGCGAGAATAACCCGTGAAGAACAGCAATAAGTTGTCTTCAAGATTATACATAATTTCTTGAGAAATCTTGAGCGGCCACGCTTCGACCTTGCCATCCTGATTGAAACGGAAGCAAGTCACGCCGCCATAAGCGGCAATATACTGATCTTGCTTGCCGATCGGTTCACCCAACCGATCAATTTCGATGTGACAGGCCTGTTCGGCTAAAGCCTCGGGGTGGATCAGATGCTTGCGTTGGGCATGCAAGGCCTTGAGCAAAGCGGTGGTGAAGCTCCCCGACGAGCCCAGTCCGGTCCCGGCGGGAATATCGGCCATGCTGGTCAATTCCAGATGCGTGGCGTAGCCGTCCGTGTTGACCAGCTTTAGTGCCTCGCGGATGATCGGGTGTTCAATCCGATCAACGGAGTCCACCCGCTCTAGCTTCGAGTATTTGATGCTATACATCTGCTCGAAGGTTTCGTGCAGTGTGATGTAAACATATTTGTCGATGGCCGCCGCAATCAGAAAGCCGCCATGGTCGCGGTAGTAGGACGGCAGATCCGTGCCGCCCCCGCCCAGCGTGATACGCAATGGGCTGCGGGTAATGATCATCGCGAGAGTCCTTACTTCGGCGTTTTTTGGTTCTGATAGAGCCGGCCAATGATTTCAAGATTGGCCCGCGCATCATAGATCGAGCCGAGCGGCTGCCGGCCTTCCTTCAGGGCGGTCATCAACTCGGCAAATTCGGCATCCCACGACCGATCGGCAAACGGATATTCCCAGATGGTGGTTTCGGGCGGCCCCATTTCCGGCAACATCCGGTACCAGCTTAAACGCTCGGTGCCGTAACTACCGCCCAATCCTTCGATATGCAGCTTGCCATCACGGCCATAAATTTCGAAGGAAAACAGGTTTTTCCATTCGCTCCAGGTGGCATGCAGCCAAGCGACCTGCCCCTGGTCGGTGCGCAGCCCCATAAAACAATTGTCATCCACCGGAATATCCCAAAACAACGTTCCCAACATGCCCTGGACGTCGGTGAAGTCTCCGAGAAACCAGCGGGACAGGTCGATCAGGTGGGAGCCCTGGTCGATCAATTCACCACCGCCCGAAAGTTCGGGAACGCAGCGCCATTCTTTTTCCATGCCCAACCGGCCCCCATGGCCGTACCGGCCTCGGATATACATCAGCGGCCCTAAGACCCCCGATGTGACCAGCTCGTGGGCGCGCAGCAATGCCGGATGGAACCGATGGTTAAAGCCAACCTTGACCACCCGTCCCAACCGCTCGGCGGCTTCAATCACCGGAGCCAGCTCTTCGGCAGTGCGCGCCGCCGGCTTTTCCACCAGCACATGACTGCCGGCCTCGAGAGCGGCCAGCGACAGGGCGGCCAACTGGTCATGGGTGGTGGCTACCACCACCAGATCGGGGCGGGCTGCGACGACCTCGGCGGCCTCTCGGGTGGCGCGCCCCTGAGCGCCCGCCGGCCCGGCCCCCCGCAGCAGCGCCTCGGCGCGGGTCAGGTCCAGATCGGCGGCGCCAATAATCTCCAAACCGTGAGCCGCTGCCGCCTTTGCCCGCTTTTGCCCAATCAAGCCACAGCCGATGATCCCGATCCGCATGCTTTCTCCCCCCCTGGCGCCTGGGTTGTTCTAGCCACTCGAAACGGTCCAAGACAAGGGCCTTGGCCTCAAAGCCCCGGCCATCCGACACAGAAGAGAGCCGACGGGCGGCGTTCCCGCTGTTGATTGATAAAGTTTCGAAAGATCAAGGGGATATGTGGTGCGACATTCTGTCGCAGCTTTTAAGGGCTTGCCCCTGTAAGAAATTACAGGTACCTGTAAGGTCTGACAGGCTCCTATCTGGTGACGAATGATGGGATGACGATCGAACGGAAACGGTGCGGGGCTGTCAAAAAAATACGGCACTTCAAAAAGAACAACACACTCGGGAGAACGACCATGACCGTTTCGTTGGTTAAAACAGCCGGATGGCTGCTCGATATCGACAATACGCTCAAAGATGAAGCCGAAGCACGAGCCCTTCACAATCATTCCCATATCACAAACATCCAACAGGAACGGGCCCGCTACGAGGCGATGATTCTTGAACAGACGCCGACCACGCTTTCAGAGGTGGCCAGCATGATGATCGCCATTTCCGAGATGATCGAGCGGGCCGAGCGTTCCGATCTCGGCACCGCCATCAGCGCCATCGGGCAGCGCCTCCATCGTGAAACCCTTTCTTTGGCGGAAGCCGTCTAAAGACGGGGCCTCTCTCCTTCGTCCCCCCACCGGGACCAGTAGGGTTCTGGTGGGGCGGGAGCGGTGATTTGTCATGGAGATGAGTCATACCATCGGGCCTTGATGAGTCACCATCAAGGCCCGATGGTATCAAGACTCCGGGCAATGGCCAGCCGTTCGGCTAGGCCGGCAGCATCCAACGGCGGCAAATGGCCCGCTACCGTGTTCTCGGCAACATGATCCGGTGTCAACATGCCCGGAATGGTGGTTGAAACTGCGGAAAAAGCCAAGACAAACCGTAAGGCGGTGGTGATGGCGCTTTCGGCGGGGTTGGAATTGGGGACTGCCAACAGTGTTCGGGCGCAGTCGGCCCAAGCCCGAAGCTGCGCCCGAGGCCAACGGCTGCGGTGGTCATCGGCGGGAAAAACCTCATCGCCCGTCAAGGTTCCGGTCAAAAAGCCGAAATTCAGCGGCGTCCGGGCAATGATCCCCACGCCCTGCGCTTCAGCCCGTGCCAGCAAGCCGCTATCCACACAACGCGGATCCATCATACTGAAATTAACCTGAAGGGCGGCACATCCCGGCGTATCAAGCCAATCCAAGCCATGCTCGGGGCGCTTGACACTGGCCCCCCAGGCTCGGATCTGTCCGGCCTCGCGCAAACGGTCCAGGGTTTCGGCAAGGTCCGGGTGGCTTAAGCGGTCGGCGGGGCCGGCATCATGCAGTTGAAACAGGTCGACGTAATCGGTCCGCAACCGGCGCAGGCTGTCTTCCAAAGACCGGCGAAGCGCCTGCGGGTGGTAGTCCGCAGGGGCGTCAAAGCGGCTGTATCCGGCCTTAGTCGCAATCACCACCCGATCCCGTCGACCGGCAAAGGTTCGACCGATCAGGCTTTCGCTGTGGCCATGGCCATAGAGCGGTGCCGTGTCGTAAAAGGTGACGCCTGCCGCAAAGGCCGCCTCCAGCGCCGCCACCGAAGCGGCGTCATCGGTGACCCCATAAGAGCGCCCTCCCTCGATGGGCCCCCCAATCCCCCAACCGCCAAAACCAATCGCTGAAACAGTCAGGCCCGTTCGACCCAGGGGACGGTAACGCATGCGTGGGGCTCTCCAATCATTGGGCTCGCCGGTATAATACCATCGGGCCTTGATGGTGACTCATCAAGGCTGCCCTCAGACGCCGGGCCGCCGTCGCGGCCTGATACCGGCGATGTGTCAGGATCAGGGCTCGCCGGTATAACACAATGCCTGGTCCTTGGGGCGCGACGGCGGCCCTGAATATGCTATAGTCGCCGGGAATCCTGACCCCAGCACGAGTTCCCGATCATGACGGTGGTTCCGATTGCCAAAACATTCGCCGCCGCCTTGGCCGCGCACCGGGCCGGGCGGCTCGACGAGGCCGAAGCGCTCTATCGCCGAATTCTCGCGGTCGAACCCAATCATGGGGACAGCTTGCATTATTTGGGCCTGATCGCCCATCAAGTGGGGCAGCATGATCAGGCCATCGCCCTGATTGGTCGAGCGATTGCCTTCAACAATCGGGTTCCCGAATTTCACAACAACATCGCCGAAGCCCACCGGGCGCTTGGACAGTTAGGCATCGCGATTGAGCATTACGAGCGCGCCATCGCCTTGCGCGCCGGCTATGTCGAAGCCCATTACAATCTGGCCAATACCCTGTGCGATCAAGAGCGTTGGGACGAGGCGGTTGCGCGCTATCGGCGGGCCCTAAGCCTGCGGCCCAATTATGCCGAAGCCCATAATAATTTGGGCACGGTCCTGCACGCACAAGGACATTTTGACGAGGCCATCAAGCATTACCGGCGGGTGGTGGCCCTACGACCGGACATTCCCGAAGTTCATTATAATCTTGGTACCGTGCTGCAAGACCAGGGTGAGTTAGCCACGGCCCAAACTCACTATGAAAAAGCCCTGAGCCTGCGGCCCAGCTATGTTGAAGCCCATTATAATCTTGGCATTGTGCTGCGTGACCAAGGGCACTTGCCCGAAGCCGCCGCACAATATCGGCAAGCTTTGGCGCTCCGGCCAGACTATGCCGAGGCCCATAACAATCTCGGCAATGTGCTGAAGGATCAGGGCCGGTTGGACGAGGCGGTTGCCGGCTTCACCCAAGCCTTGGCGCTCCGGCCAGACTATGCCGAAGCCCATAGCAACCTGCTGTTCACCCAATTGTATCGGCCTGGCGTCACTCTGGAGGCGGTGCTCTCCGGCGCCCGCGCTTGGAATAACCGTCACGCTCGCACCCTGAAAGCGGCCTGGCCTCATCACGACCTGAATACCCGCACGAGCAGCCAGCCCCGGTTAGGCTTCGTATCCGGGGATTTCCGCAATCACGTCATCGGTCACCATGTGATCCCAACCCTGGAACGGCTAGCCGCCGCCGGGCATCGTTTCGCCTGCTACGCCAATGCCGCCACCGATGACGCCTACACCGCACGCTTCAAGGCAGCCGCAGCGACCTGGCGGTCGGTCTCCCGACTCACGGACCCGGCTCTGGCCGAGGTCATTCGCAGCGATGGGATCGATATCCTGTTCGATCTCAGCGGCCATACCGCCTACAACCGCATGCTGACCTTTGCTCGGAAACCGGCCCCGATTCAGGTCTGCTGGGTCGGCTATCCAGCCACCACCGGCCTCGAGGCCATGGATTACTTTCTAAATGACCGCCAACAAATCCCTGACGACGCCAAGACCTCCTATCAGGAGCAGGTGATTCGGCTGCCTCACAGCTATATGTGCTATCAACCCGTGGCCAATGCTCCGCCGGTTACGGCCCTGCCCTGCATCACCAACGGCCATGTCACCTTCGGTTCATTCAACGAGGTCAAGAAGATTACGCCCCAGGCGATCGAAGTCTGGAGCCGAATTCTGCATGGCCTGCCCTCGGCCCGTCTGCTGCTCAAAGCCACCCGGTTCGGAGACCCCGATATTCAGGATCGCTACCGGCAGCTTTTCGGCAGTCACGGCATCGACCCCGGACGTCTGGACTTCGTGGGCGCAACCTCACCGGCGGAGCATATGGCCTTCATGTCCCGCGCCGACATCGCCTTGGACAGCTTCCCCTTTACGGGGGGCGCAACCACGGTGGATGCGCTATGGATGGGCGTTCCGGTGATTACCCATCCGGGCGAAACCATCAGCAGTCGGCATTCTCTGGACCATTTGACTCATGCCGGCCTCACCGAGTTGATCGCTTCGGATCTGGACCAGTATGTTCTGCTGGCCCTGGATCTGGCCCAAAACCCGGTTCGTCTGGACGAACTCCGGGCGGGTCTGCGTCCGCGCCTATTGGCTTCACCATTGTGTGATCCCGACCGCTTTGTCGGGCACTTCGAGACCGCCATAACCACCCTATGGCAACGGTACCTGTCGGGACAACCGCCCCAGGCATTCGACGTGACCGGGGCATAGAGGCGCTTTAAAAGCCGTCGAGCGGCGTAAACCGCCGCAGTCGTGCTTGCGCCATTATGTCCGATAATGTTTTATTATCGGACATAATGTCATGCCGTCACCCCTTGATGTGCCCGACCCAGGTCGCCTGGACACGGGGGTAAAGGCGCGGATCAAGGATCGGCGATGTGTTATTGTTATAGCTCTCCGATATTACGTTAGTTGCCGCAAGCTCCATAGATGAAGGATAATGCAGACCATCATCATCAGAGGTCCACGCCATGGTCGTTTTTGGAGTTTGTTCTCGATTGTTAGCTACAGGCCTTATCAGTTTTCTTGGTCTGGTTCTTCTCACAGCCGTTGCCGCTCATATCCTTTATGAGCATATGCTAGAAGATCGCATTACTAAGGTTCGGAATTTGACCGAGGTCGCCAAGGGTCTGGTGGTGCACCAGTATGATCTGTTTCAAAAAGGTGAGATAAGCGAAGCGACGGCCAAGGCCAACGCCATTAGCGAACTGCGTCCGTTGCGCCATGGCAATGGCGATTATTTTGTCATCAGCCAGTGGAATGGGATAGGAGTGCTCAATCCGGTCAAACCGGAGCGGGAGGGCATGGATGTTTCCAGCGCCCCCAACTTTAAAGCCCTGCGCGATCAGGCCACGAATGCCGAAGGTGGCGGACCCGCCTATTACCCCTTCCCCCGGCCCGGTTCAGACAAGCCGGTTCCCAAGCTGGCCTATGCCTTGGGCTTCAAGCCTTGGTCCTGGTATATCGCGACCGGCATCTACATTGACGATATCGATGCCGAAGTGGCTCGGGCGGTCTGGCAACTCCTGAGCATTCTGACCATTGTGACGGTGATCGGCGGCGGCGCGATTTTGCTGATCGCCCGCAGTATTTCCCGCCCGCTGGGCCAGTTAACTGGCCATATCGAAGCCTTGGCCCGACGTGATTACTTGGTGACAGTGACGGGGCAGGGCCGGCGCGACGAATTGGGGATCATCGCTCGCGCTATCCAGGTGTTCAAGGAAAATGGTGAAGCCTTTGAGCGGCTCCAGCAGGATCATCAGGCCAGCGAGAAACACAGCCAGGAAGAGCGGCGGCAATCGTTGCTACGGATGGCCGACACATTCGAACAGGGGGTGGGGGGCGTGGTGGATGCGGTCAGCGATGCTGCCGTTCGGATGAATCGGGATGCCGAGCATATGGCCGACAACGCGAAACAGACCAGTCGGCAATCGGTGGTGGTGGCCTCCTCAGCCGAGGAGGCGGCAGCAGCGGCGCAGACGGTTTCGTCGGCGACGGAGGAGCTGTCCGCATCGATCGATGAGATCACCCACCAGATTGACAACTCCGGAAAGATCGCCCGCGATGCCCTCTTGGATGCCGAGCAGGCTAAAACGGTGGTGAATCAGTTGCAAACGGATGCCGCCGCCATCGGCACCGTGCTTGATTTGATCCAAGCGATCGCCAGCCAAACCAATCTATTGGCGTTGAACGCCACCATCGAAGCGGCGCGGGCTGGTGCGGCGGGCAAGGGCTTTGCGGTGGTCGCCAGCGAGATCAAGGCTCTGGCTAGCCAGACCGCCCAGGCCACTGGGGATATTGCGGTCAAGGTCAGTGCCATCCAGCAGGGGACGGGCCGGGCCGTCGATGTCATTCGAAAAGTAAGCGAGGTGATCGGCAAGCTAGACGAGATTTCGACCGTGATCACTGCCGCCGCGCGGCAACAGGATAGTGTCACGCGCGAAATCTCCCAGACCATCGATCAGGTGGCAGAGGGGGCCCGCCAAGTCTCCAGCCATATCTCCGAAGTGCGCCAGGAAGCCGAAGAGACCTGGGTGGAAGCCGGAGAAATACTGGACAAGGCGCGCCTCCTGGCCGAACAGGCAGGGGAGATGAAAAACCGGATCGCGGTCTTCCTGACCCAAGTACGGGCCATCTGATAGCGACAAGCCTTGATGGGCCAACATCAAGGCTTGATTCATTATGCGTTGGCGATGGCTTTCAAGAAACGCCTCACGTCACCGTGATGGCGAAGGGATTCCTGAGAAAGACCGTTGATCACGTCAAGAACAAGAAGTGCTGAATTCTTTGTGGTTTCAGCATCATCCGCCACTTGTTGAATGTCATGAGACACAACATTGGTTGCGGTCGAAGCAAATTGGATATTGCCACTGATGGATGAGGTGGTTGATGATTGCTCTTCGACGGCGGTTGCGATGGTTTGCGAGATCGAATCGATGTCTACGATCGCCTGTGCGATGCCGTCGATGACGGTAACGCATTCGTTGGTACTGGTCCGGATATCCTGTATTTGCCGCTCAATCAGCCGGGTTGCTTCGGCCGTGCGATTGGCCAGCACTTTCACTTCGTGTGCGACAATGGTAAAGCCTCTGCCGGCTTCGCCGGCGCGGGCCGCCTCAATGGTGGCGTTCAGGGCCAGCAAATTGGTTTGGCTGGCGATGGCATTGATCATCGTCAGGATTCCTTCGGTCTCTCGAGCCGCACTCAACATCTGGTTCATGGTGGTGCGGGCCCGTTCCGCATCGCCTACGGCGTGTTGGGTTCGACTGGTCGCTCGTGTCGCCTCGTTGGCAATTTGTCGGGTTGCCGTGGACAGCTCCTCAACCGCTGCCGCGACCGTATTGACATTGCTGGAGGTCTCAACCGCCGATTCAGCCGCCGATGCGGTGTGAAGACTGGTCCGCTCGGCTGCGTCACGCATCATTACGGCGTTTTCATTAACCGTCTGGCCCATCGACGCCAATCGATCGAGGGTTGTATGGACCGACGTGCCGAAGGTCGAAATTAACTGGAGCATATGCGACATTCGCTGACGCTCTGCCGCCGCATTGTCCAGTTCACGTTGGCGCATGGCCGCTCGTTCCACCGCACCTTCCTTAAACACCTCAAGAGCGCGTGCCATCGTGCCGATTTCGTCTTGGCGGTTTGCTCCCACGACGTCGATATGGAGGTCACCCTGGGCTAGTGACTTCATATTCAGGGTCAACACTTGCAGACGCTTGAGAATGTCCCGATGCACCACCAACCATCCAAACGCTATCCCGCCGATCAGGGCAATGATGACCATTGTCGCATTCGCGATGATGCCCGTTAAAATAGAGCCTCGCACCTCGTGGCCCATTTTGATGGTATGTTCCTCAGTATGAGCAACCAAATCGTCAATGTCGTGGGTCAGGGTTTGGACGGTGTTGGATAAGGCATCAATCGTGCTGCGGGCGGCTGCGCGCCCTTCGAGTTCGGCTTGCCGCAGGGCCAAGACGCCATCGGGCCCCTCTCCGGTGGCAAGCACGGCCTCGGCCAATTGGCGCGGTCGTTCATCGGACAGGATGCCGGCCAGATAATCGGCGGCAAACCGCACCTGTTTTTTAGTTTCTTGAAATTGGTTGGCAAACAGAGCCAGCTCGGCCAAGTCCTCTGTGACATCGGCTTTGCCGAGAGTGGCCGCCACCAGATTGGCCTCGCTGATCAGGCCCGAGAAGGCTTGAACGGCAGGGACATCCGTGGTGATGAGTTTCATTGTGACCATGGTCAAATCGCCAGGATCGGTGGGTAATTCTAAGGTTAAATTTTGGATTGACAGGTTTTTCTCGGTCGCCAGCGGTTTAATCGATTTGACCAAAGCCGCATGGGTCCGCGTCAGAGTGGCGATGGTCTGATGGCGTTTTTCATCAAGCTGCAATCTGGCCTTCACGTCACGATCGAGGCGCTCGACGGTAACGCTCATCGAATCCAAAAGTTCACCGAAGCGTTGGCGATGCTCGGGGTTCAGGCCGAGAACCACCATTTCAGCCAGCATCCCCCGCAGACTTTGCGTGCGCTCATCAAATGCCGCTCGTCGTGCTTTTCGCTCGTTGTCGTTGGTGGCCCCGGCGAGCAAACCGGCGGCATCGGCGAGGCCGGCGCTCTGGTTGGCAAGTTTCAGCGCGGAGGTGGCCAGCGGCAATTCTACAGACTGAATCTGACTAAAACGCATGGCAACGCGCGACTGGAAAAAGCCACTACTCGCGCCAATAGCTAAGGCTGTTGCAATAAAGCCAATAGCTGCTATCAGTAGCTTGGTGCGAATAGTTACAGCAACCTGAAACATAGTCTTCATGCCTTCAGATGAAGAAGTCCAACTTAACTACTCATACTTAGCAGCTATAGATCGTACTTTTTCAATCATAGCTTTACCATCGACACCTTTACTGGCAATGCTGGCTGCCCACTCGTCATAAACATCACTCAAGCCATCATGCAGCGTATTGATATCGGCCTTATCGAAGGTAATGACCGTATGCTTTCCGTCTTTTGCCAATGCCGCTTTTGTTAAATCTTCCTGAACGTCACGATCTGTTGCAATTTCTGTGGCCATTGCACAGTCAGAGTGTAAATGCCTTTCTAAGGCTTGCTGAACGTCCGGTGCCAGACTGTTGAAGTAGGTCTCCGACATGAAGATGCCGACGGCGGGGCCCGAAATGCCGAGATCGATAATTTGTGTCACCTGATCGATCAGCATTTTGCCTTCGAATCCGGATTGCACCATCGAAGCGTAAAGACCATAGGTCACGCCCTGGACAAGGCCGGAGGCGAGACCTTTACCCATATCCCCAACCGAAAGATTAACCGGCACGGCCCCCATTTTCTGAAGGGCGCGACCGCCGGTGGGGCCAGGCGCACGGATCCTGAGGCCGCGCAGGTCGCTCGGGCCGCTGATCGGCTTTTTGCTGTCAACAAGAATAGCATAGGTGGGCAATGCCCATTCAGCGAGCATTTTCAAGCCGGTAAAGTCATGCTTGAAATCTCCTTCCGCCTCAAGCTCGCATAAAGCTTTGGTTCCTGCAATCGCAGTGCGACGAATGAGAGGAAGCTCAATGACACCAAGGCTTGGAAAGCGAGATGGCTTGCTGCTAAAGACAATATAAGCCATTTGGATTTCGTTAGATTCAACTTTTTCAACAACTTCGGTCACTTTTCCAAATTTATTATCAAAGCCAACATCAAATTTGACAGAATCGTGAGTATCTGAAACGACCTGATTAAGGTGCTTTTCAATAATTTTCCATGTTGAACTGCTTGGAAGAAAAACATTACTGAATTTTATGTCTGTCTGTGCCGCAGTTGGCGATATAGTTAGAAAGCTAATGATTGTTGCTAAAGTCATACCACCCAGCATGCGTGCCACTAGCGTCATGATTTTCAAGCTCCTTAACATACTATGACGGGTCATTATCTTCATTAAGCTTAGAAGGGCATCTTGTAGAAAACCTTAAAGCTATTTGTAAGACAATGTGACCATTTTTTATACATCACCAAGACACGAAACCGACCCTACAACACCAAGATGCTCACCTAGAGTGATATCACAATATCGCTCATGAGATAGGCGCTGTGTATCCCAGTATGATACGCATTAGGCTCGCAGCATCACCAGAGCCCAATGTCAATTCCCTGTGATCGGATATTGATGGCGTACCATACGATGTATCGCAAGCAGGATACCAATCCGTGCTGTTATGTCGCACACGGCATTGTCAGTACGATCTGTAAAATTCGTGATATTATATATAATGTCGCGGCTATGGAAAAGCTTGGTCACTCTATGCGGAGTTTATCGATATTTAACTCTATTTTTATGTCCACAGTTGATGTATGGCTTAAAAACGAGTGAATTAAAAAGTTAATCATCACGCAAATTTTAGTTCATTTTGCATCGAATCAAATTGATTTGATACTACAATCGACCACAAAGAATATATTTATCGATGAGGTCCAAAATAAACGGGAATTAAAAGCAATGTCATACTGTTATGAAGGGTTCATACGATTGTATATCTGTAACTAAGTGCGCAGGCTCTCGAACCATTAGCTTTCGCTTGACTTCCCTCTTGGCCATCATTAAGCTTTCGAACTAATAATTTTGTGGGATTATCAGTCATTATGGTTATCAAGAGATGAAAAGAGCAATTCGTCATGGCATTCGCCTGATAGAGGTCAATACGCAAGCCGATACGCGAATGACCCCTATCATTAGTGAATTGATGCAACAGACGGCGGGTGCGTTTGGGGCTCCTGATGGCGATTCGGTTAGAATTCGCAACCTAGCCGAGGAAGCCTGTCGTTATGTCATTGAAAACGCTTTTGATCCTGATGACGCGGGCCAATTTCGCGTCAGTCTCTGGCGTCGTCCCCGTTGGATCGAACTGGTGATTGAAGATAAAGGCTTACCGACTCATATCGAAGAGAATTTGCCATTTCATCGCAATCAATTAGCTTTGTTACCCTTGCGGGCTTACGCGGATGAGGTTTGCTTTCATAATTTAGGTAAGGATGGCAAGCGGCTGGAGCTGCGGTGCAATATCAGTGCGGACTCAATCGAACAAATTCTTGCCAGAGATCAGGATAGTACGGCCTCTGACATGAACGAAAATGAAAACGTCACAGTCCGAATGATGACTGTTGACGACGCAATCGAGACGTCACGCTGTGTTTATCGGGCTTATGGATTATCATATTACTATGATTATACATATTATCCTGTAATGCTGGCAGAAAGGCTCGAGAGCGGGCAAATGGAATCTTGCATCGCAGTGACAGAGACGGGGCGTGTTGTTGGGCATCTGGCAATGTTGTTTGGTGAATCGGATGTCAAGGTCTGCGAAACAGCGGTTGCCGTGGTCGATCCTCGATACCGAGGCCGACGTCTGTTCGAGCAAATGAAGGTTATGGTTTGTGCGCGGGCGAAGGATTTGGGGCTCTTTGGCATTTACAGTGAGGCTGTCACGGCCCATCCTTATTCTCAAAAGAGCAATTTATCTATTGGAGCAAGAGAAACTGGTATTGTTCTGGCCTATTTTCCTGATCGAGTGCTATTTAGGAAAATTCATGCATCAGAAACGAAGACAAGACTAACAGCGGTTTTATTTTATAAAAGAGTGATACCGGAGCCAACGCGCGATGTTTATCTACCGGACCATCATGCTGAAATGATTCAAGCGATCTACCACCGTTCAGAACTTCACCGCGTGCCGATTATGCCTCCGGATGATGCCTTTGAAGCAGTACGGGGTGGCTATACCCGGTTCGACGTGTGCCATAAGCCGGATGTCGGTACCGCGCTGATCCAAGTCCGCGCTTATGGCGGCGACATTCTTCTTGTTCTGCATGATAACTTAAACACTCTGCGACAACAGGGAGTTGCCTGCGTTTATCTGGATCTGCCTTTGCGGGATCCACTGACCGCCTTGTTATGCAAGGGTTTTGAAGGGTTTGGATTTTTCTTTGCAGGGCTTCTGATCGAGTATGAGGATGGAGACATCTTGAGATTACAATACTTGAACGACATTGCGATTGATCCTACCATCATCGCCATTGCATCGGATTTCGGGCGAACTCTGCTTGAGTATGTATTAAATCAACGTGAGGTTGTGGCCTTAAACAGTATTTAACATCCGGGCGCTGCCGATATCGTCCATGGAGCTGGGATATGGCGTGGTTCATCTCTTCACCATCAATGTCACCATCAATGTCGTGGCGTGACCGTATCGGCGGTTGGCATCGGACGTTCCAGGAAGCCTGGCGCGCCGATCTTGTGGGTGCGGTCATGGCAATGCTGTTTATGCTGCCGATGATCCTCAGTTGCGGGGCTGTGGTCTATCAACCGCTCGGAAGCGCCTTTGTGCCAATCGGCATGAGCGCCGCCTTTGCAACCGCCCTCGCCGGAGCTTTGGTTCTTGCGGTTGTTGGGCGTGGTCGACTGCATATCAACGCGCCACGCGCCACCCAGGCGGCCCTGTTGGCAACCATGATGGCGGGGGTGTCAACTTTGCCGGAACTGACCTCGGCTTTGTCTGCCGATCCTGCTGCACGGGCTGTCACCTTGATGACGGTGGTTGCGGCGGCGTTGGTGGTCGCCGGATTGACCCAGGTGGTGCTGGGTGCGTTAAGACTGGGTGACTTGGTTAAGTATGTGCCACAGACCATCGTGGCCGGTTTTGTCACCGGCTTCGTGATCCAAATCGTGCTGATTCAGGTGCCGTTCCTGTTGGGGCTGACGGGATGGCCCGAAGTCTGGCGAGCCGTCGCCGGAACAGGCGACATTACGCTTCCCGCTCTTGGCTTTGGGGGACTCGCGGGGGTGGCGACGCTCGTTCTCCCCCGTTTTATCCCGGTGGTGCCCGGTGCTTTGATGGGGCTCATCGTGGGCAGTGTCGCACAATATGGGGCCGGGTGGTGGGTGGACGACCCGCACAGGCTCGGACCGCTCATCGGGGCCTTGCCCAGCGGCTTGCCGGTGATGCCACCGATCGCCGGCCTGGAGTTCGCGACCGATCCCCATCTTTTGGCCGCGCTGGTCTATCCGGTGGTGGCAACCGGAATCACCTTGGCATTTATCTCATCGGTCCAGTCCTTATTAAGCGCAGCCATGGCTGATTCCCTACTCAAGACGCGCTACAACAGCAATAGAGAGTTAATTAATCAAGGTTTATGCAATATATTGAGTGGATTTATTGGCGGCACATCGACCGGCGGCTCCCCTTTGTTGACGCGTTCCGCCTATAATCATGGAAGCCGGACCTGGAGAACCAACCTGTGTCTTGCCATCTGTCTGGTTGTCATGACACTGGTTTTGGTTAATCTGGTTGGTGCAATCCCCTTATCGGTGATGGCGGCGGTGGTCGTGATCCAGATGGTGCAGGGATTGGATGAGTGGAGCCGTCATCTGGTGGTCAAGGTGGTGAGGCGTCCCGGTCGTGCCTTTGGGGGAGATCTCGCCCTTGATTTTGTGGTGCTAATCTTGGTTAGCGCCTTGGTTGCTTTCGTGGACGTGCTGGCGGCGGTTGGGATCGGCATGCTGGCTACGGTGGCGGTGTTTCTGAAACGCTCCAGCGGTTCGGCCATTCGTCGGGTTTACCGAGGCGACACCTTCCAATCCCACACGGCCCGCTCGAATGTTGACGCCGATCGCCTGGAATGTCATGGACAGGTGATTGCCGTGGTCGAACTGCAAGGGCCGGTGTTTTTCGGCTCGGCTGATTTGCTTAGTCGCCGTATCGAAACCGAGGCCGCGACAACAGCCGTCATGATCCTCGATTTTCGCCGGGTTACAGACATCGATAGCACCGGCGCCTTGATTCTGGACCGGGTTGATCAGGCGCTGGCGGAACGCGGTTGCCGGCTTTTGCTGGCCGGCCTGCCCGAAGACTCGGACTCCCGTCGCTTTATCCGCGAGGTTGGTTATGACGCCCCCGAGCGGGAAGGCCGTGTGATCGCCGAAATGGACACTGCGCTTGCCTACGCCGAAGATTTGTTGCTCGCCACTCTCAACGAGCCCGAGGCCGAGGATACCGAGATTCCCCTCGCTGAACATCCGTCGCTGGCGGGCCTCGGCGAAGCCCATCTTTCGGTGCTGCAAGTCATCGCTCGTCGCGAGGACTATGCCCCAGGGCACTATATTCTTCGCAACGGGGATCCCGCCGATGCCGTGTTGCTGTTGGTCAAGGGGCGTGCGACTCGCCAGTTACGGCCAACCAGTGATCAACGTCCGGTGCGCCAAGCCGGATACCGTCCCGGCGTGCTGTTGGGGGAAACGGCCCTGCTGCGCGGTGGGGTTTGGACTGCCGAGGTCGTCGCCGATACGCCGACGGTGTGTTATCGTCTGGCGCTGGACGACCTGTTGATGATGGACCGCATCTCGCCGCGAATCGCTGTCACCATCCTGCGTAATATCGGAGACAGCCTGATGATCCGCAACGACCAATTGCGTTTGGCGCAGTGGGCGCAAGACCAGTGATACCGGCGAGCCCTGATACTGACACATCGCCGGTCCTCGGGCCGCGACGGCGGCCCCGCGCCATTGCTCCGGCATCGGTGATGTTGTTTAAAGATAAATTTTAGTCATAAAAAAACAACCCACCCACCCACCAGATGGCGAAGGTAGTATCGTTTCCGATAGGATGCCAACACTTGCAATTAATATCTTAATTGTGTAGCTTTTTGGAAGGGTCTGTACAGTCCAGAAGTAATGATTAGCTTAATAATGAATGAGCGTGACGATATCTTTCTATCCAATGAAATGGTGTCCTTATGCCTGTATTCTTGCGCTTATCCCAGCCCAGTCTGACGCGTCTTGTCCTGGCGCTCCTGTTGCCATTCATCGCGGCGGGCGTGCAATGGGAGCTTTGGGATTATTTTCAACCATTGATTTGGTTTCTTTTCTATCCGACAGTTTTCTTTTCGCCGTTGATCGGCGGACTCTGGGGAGGAATCGGCGCAACGGCAATTTCAGCGGTTTTGGTTTGGTATATTTTCATTCCTCCTCAATTGTCATTTGTTATAGAAGATTCAAAGACAATTCTCTCGCTAATTTTATTTGCAATAATGGGAATTGTTTTTAGCTTTTTTTATGAAAGGCTTCGTTATATTGTCTGCGCCTCATCTGCGAGTGAGAGTGATGAAAAATTTCGTCATTTGTTCAATGTTTCTCCCGTTGCCATGGGATTAAGGACAAGAGATGGAATTTTAATTGATTATAACGAGAAATTTGCTCAAACTTTTGGTTATTCCCGTGATGAAATTCGCACTATTGAAGACTGGTGGCGATGCATTTATCCAAATGAAGAGTACAGATCTAAGCTTTCTAAGTCATGGATGGATGCTAAACGTCATTCAGAAGCGACTGGAGAGCGTATTGCTCCGAAGGAGTGTCTGATAACCTGCAAGAATGGAGACATTCTTGTAATGATGGCTTCTGGAACTTTTCTTGGTGATAATATATTATCAACCTTCGTGGATATTACAGAAACACACCGGGCCATGAACGAATTGGCGGCGGCCAAGGAGCGGGCAGAAACGGCGTGCCGAGCCAAGAGTGTTTTTCTAGCCAATATGAGCCATGAGTTGCGAACCCCGCTCAACGCGATTATCGGCTTTAGCGACCTGCTTTTGATCGAGGAAATCCAGGCGGAACGCAGAGAGCAACTCGAAATTGTGTCTAAGGCCGGAAAGAACCTGTTAAAGCTGGTCCAAGACCTTCTTGAATTCTCTAAGCTGGAAGCCAGAAAACTAAAGCTAGAAACCACGAGTTTTAATCTGGCCGATGAATTGAACGATATTATAAAATTATTTCGGACGCAAATCGATAAAACAAATTTGACCTTCACGACATCAATCACTCCAGAACTTTCCTGCCAGGTTCGGGGGGATATCTCGGCCTTGCGTCAGGTCATAATGAACTTGATCGGCAATGCTCTCAAATTTACGCCTAAAGGAGGTATTGAAATTTCCGCCACGATTGATTCTATCATGAGCGAAAATAGACAGATTGTTATCCTCTTTCATGTCACGGATACGGGCATTGGGATTAAGCCCGAGAATCAACATCGTATTTTTGCTCTTTTCGAACAGGAAGATATTTCGACAACGCGGCGCTTCGGCGGCTCAGGATTGGGATTGGCGATATCGGAGCAACTTGTAACCTTGATGGGCGGGAGGATTTGGTTAGAATCCGTTCCCAATGTGGGTTCACGATTCTCATTTACGGCCACTTTTGATCTTGCTGTACCAGAACAGCCGGCGGTCGCCGTGTCACAAGTCGCCCTCCCAGCGGGGGCGGGGGCGAATCTTTTGGTGATCGAAAACGACGTTTTTAGTCGAAAGCTCCTGCTGAGTCTGCTTGAACCCCACGATTATCAAGTGCGCTGTGCCGAAGATGGAGCCCACGCTTTGGCCATGCTCAAGGAAAATCGATTTGAAGCCGTCCTGATGGATTTACATCTTCCCGAAATCAACGGCATAGAGCTGACGCGCCGGATCCGATCGGGCTCGGTTGATGGGTGCGATCCGGCAATGCCCGTGATTGCCGTTAGTGCCTATGTCAAAGGCAAGGGCGGTCGGTGGCTTTCAGAGAATGGCATTACGGATTTTGTCGGTAAGCCGATTGATGCGATACAGTTATTAACCACGGTCAACCGTTCGCTGAATCCTGAGGCCGCAATTTAATCCCGGCGCGTCCTAACGATGACCCACTTTATTAGCGTCGCAAGCTCCGGCGTTCAGGCCGGAGATCGGCGCATGATTCGTTAGTCCGGCGTTCGTTGCTGTTCGATGTATTGGCGAATATGCATTTGGCGTCGTCCAGGGCGGCGGTATTTTGTCACGAAGACCAAATGGATGTGCCGTGCGAAAACGCAGTGCCGGCCTCGACGATAGGCATTGTTATCAATTATAGACCAATGTATACTCAGTGCATGATCGAACGCAAGGCCGCAATGTTCCGCCTGTATCCGTCGCCCGAGCAGTACGCTCAGATGGCGCAGATCGCGGGCGCGTGCCGCTTCGTGTACACTCTGGCGCTGGAACAGCGTCGGGATTGGTATCGCCCTGGCCGGAAATTCAGCTTCGCAAGCCAGTGCCGCGAGGCCACCGCATTGCGGGCTGAAGTGGAGTGGCTCAAAGCGGCGCCAGTCTATGCGCTACAGCAGGCGCTCCGCGATCTGGACCGGGCGATATCTGCACCATCGCGGTGTCGCGCCGAGCCGGTCAGGGGTTCGCTGCCGTCCCGTGTGAACGCGAGGTCGCAGAACCAAGTCTATCGGCATTACCTGCGATCGGCATTGACATGGGCGTGGTCGTTGTGGAGGCACTGAAAGTCAGGAACATGTCGGCGTCTGCCAGAGGAACGGCGGAAGAACCAGGGCGGATGGTGCGGCAGAAGTCCGGTTTGAATCGCGCTATCCTGGATCAGGGATGGTCGGCATTCAAGACGATGCTGGCGTATAAGCTGGCGGATCGAGGGGGTCGATTGGTCGAAGTCAACGCTGCTGATACCAGTCAGACATCCGGCGATGTGTCAGTATCAGGGCTCGCCGGTATCAGAGGGGCGTCCTTATCATCCGCCCGGCTGTGGGCGTGGCTGCTGTGGGGCGTGGTCCTTGCTGCTGGCCTCGTGATAAGCCTGGGCGTTGCCTCCCGTGCCGGCCTACTGGTGGTAGAATACACGCTCGATCCAACTGAGGTGGTGGACGGCGACCATGCTTTTTTCGATTATCGGGTAGGCACGATGCTAACCCGGTTGGGCCTGTTCGTCACCGGATGTGACGATATTGCCGGTGCCTCTCGTGGGGCATTGCACGCGGAATTGGCACTATTCGAGGACGGGCGACCGCTTGGTCCGGCCCACAGCGTTGATGACAGTATCCGCAAGACCGGCGGCGGTGCCTATTCTTTCCAGTGCCTAAACAGGGGCGCGACCCGTTCTCTGGGTTTTTCGGCGTCCGACAACAGTGATCCGCGCAGCAACGGCCACCAATATCGCGCTCGCTATCCAATCCGAATGTGCTCAGAGGCCCTGTTGGGGGCCTCGGCGCTGGTGGTGGTGTTGGGACTGGGCCGAATGCTCGCGTGGGTCTACCGAGGTGTCGGCGGACTGTCCGTCCGCGAACTGGCGGTGATTGCCGTCGCGGGCATGATTGCGGCGGTTGGATGGGCCGTGGTCCAGGGCCAGGATGTCAATTGGGATCAGAAGAATTATCACATCTATGCTCCCTACGCCCTGCTCTATGACCGCAGTCATTTGGATATTGCTCCGGGTCAAGTCCAAACATGGTCGAACCCGTTTCCCCATATCCCATACTACTTAGCAATTGCTAATCTTCCGCCGAGTCTTGCGGGCGCGACGATGGGCGCTTTGGCTTCGCTCAATTTTATCCTTGTTTACTTGATCGGCTGGCAGTTGTTTGCTGGGTATTCCAGAGCGCGCCGACACGCCCTGACCTTGCCCGCAACCGTCATCGGCTTCACTTCTGCCACCTTTCTATCCGAGGTCGGCACCACCTTCGTCGACAACACGGCCTGCCTACCGTTGCTCGCCGGCTTGGCGCTAGCGCTCCGCAGCCTCGAGATCGATGATCGGGATCGCCGACTGCCGATGATGATTCTGGGGGTCGGGCTTTTGGTCGGCCTCGCGGTCGGACTGAAGCTCACCCACATTCTGTTCCTCCCCGGCTTGGCCGTCGGCTTCATGATGTGCCGGCGGCTGCGCGTGACCTTGCTGACCTTGGCGCCGGCCGGCACTCTTGGCTTTCTGCTCGGCTTCTTGATCGGCGACGGTTATCCCGCTTATCTGCTCTGGCAACAGTACCACAGTCCATTTTTTCCCTATTTTAATGACTGGTTTAAATCTCCATTCTATCTGCAAGAGGCTTTTTCGGCGATTACCTTTATTCCAAAATCGCTTGGAGAGATTTTTTCGATACTGGTTCTTTGGACTTTTGATTATGGGTTCTATGACAGCACGCAGCATTGTTTGCAGGTCTTTGACCAGAATTGGTTTTGTGTCACCCGCTCAACCTCAGAAGGGCCGTTCCGCGACCCCCGATTCCTGTTGATCACGGCTGCCTTGGCCGTTGCCGCAGTTGGTGTTGCGGTTCGGATGATCGCCCGGTTGGGAAAGCGTTTGCCAACCCGTCCCGAGGGCCGTGCACGCCTGTTTTTGCTGGCATTTTTTCTGATCGGTTATGCGCTATGGATGGCGGTCTTCGCGTATCAGCGTTATCTGGTCAGCCTTGAGTTAATCGGCGGGCTGGTGCTGGGCGTTGCTATTCTGGCAATTTTCCGTAACTACCGATCGCGTGTGGTGATGCTGACGCTATGCGCCGTGCTTTCGGTGGCGTGGACTCGGCCGAGCGATTGGGGACACATCCCTTACGGAAAAAGCTGGTTCGGCCTGTCGGTCCCCGCCGGCCTGGATGCCCCTGACACCCTGTTCGTGATGGTGAACGGCTGGGCTGAGAGTTACATCGTTCCCTTTTTTCCACCAACCGACCGCTTTGTTCGCCTGACCGGCAACATCGCCCTGACCCCAGGCGTAGGCCTGGGGGCAATAGCCGATCAGGACTTCGCGACTCACCGAGGGCCGCTGATGGTCTTGGCACCAATTCCTCCCCTATCCTCGAAACCGGCGGACGCCTTTTCCGACAATGACCGAAAAGCCCTGGAGCGCTTCCGGATCGATGCCGATTTTACCCACTGCACCAACTTCACCTCACATGTTGATACCTTCACGGCCTGCCCGGCCCGGCATCGGCCGTAAACAGGCGGCGGAGCGATGCCGTCACATCGGCGTAATGCCATGTTCCTTGTAGATGACGTCTTGGGCCTGCTTGAACTCGGTCATGGTGAAATCGTAGCCGGCGTCCTTGACCAAAGCCCAATTGGCGGCCTCGTCTTCGCTGTTGTTGTTGACGACGCGGCGAAAATCTTGATCTTCGCGCATCCTCTTGATGTAGGCAATGGCCGATTCGACTGACATCGGGGATATCCTTCTGTTAGGGGTGTAATACCAACGGGCCTAGACAATGATCCGTGCCGTTGGTATCGGCGGCGACCGCCGCCGCGCGCCCCATGGCGCGAAGCCAAGGGCGCGGATGCGCCCGCCCGGCGTCTGAGGGCAGCCTTGATGAGTCACCATCAAGGCTCGAGGGTATAAGAACAGCTACGCGCCGCTCGGCAGTTGCAGCAGTTCGATGCGGTGGCCGTCGGGGTCTTCGATGAAGGCGACAATGTTTTCGCCGTGGCGTTGGGCACGGGGCGGACGCGGCATCGGGATGCCAGCGGCGGCCAGCCGGTCGCACAGTGCGGTGATGCCGAACACCTCAATGGCGATGTGGCCGAAGGACTCGCCCACGGCGTAAGGCTGGTCGCGCGTCCAGTTGGCCACCAGCTCCAGCGCCATCTCGCCGAAATCATCGCCGTAACCGAGATAGGCTTGGGAAAACTGGTTCCTCTTGTGGTCGCGGCGCTCCAGCACCCGCATGCCCAATTGGCGGGTATAGAAGTCCAACGATCGGTCGAGGTCTGCAACCCGCAGCATGGCGTGGCGCAAGCGAAAGCCGATGGCGTCAAGCGGAGTGTTGTCGTGGCGAACCGCTTTGGCGGCGAACACGGCGGCCAGCGCCGCTTCGACTGACTCTCCGGCATGCCGGTCGCTGGCCTCAATGCCGACGCCGGCCAGCTTTTCCTGGGGCGAGATGCCGATCTTGGAGACCAGCAGCACCGTGCAATCGGCCAGCATACGGCAGACGGTGTCGCGCGGGTTCTCGTCGCCCACGGCGTGATCGGCAATGGCCCGAGTCCCGATCGCGACTGCACCAGCGGCGGTGACATCGAACACCAGGAACGCTTCGGTTTGACCGAAATGCTGATCAACTCGGCTGCCGTCCTGGCTCGCGACGGCGATCCGCAGCGGCGTCGCCACCGTCACGGCAGTGGGGGGGTGGGGGTCGAAGGAAAGGTCGTCCATGGCGCTCTCCGGAGTATGAAGCCGGATGACCAAAGGCAACGGCCGTGCCAAAGCACCTTTCCCGCTAAAGTACCGCCTGTGGCTTCCGACGGCGCACCAATCGGTACTCTTGCCCGCGCGATCGTACCGAACGGAACATCAGGCCAATGGCCACGACCGAACCAAGTTCGGCCGTTTCTCCGCAGAACCCTTGACTCCGGGGCATTTTCGAGACTTGGCATGGTTAGTGCTTATGTCGCGCATACCAGCTTCGGTCCCAAGCAAATGGCTGGATATCCGCAGCTACTGTCTGTATCCGCCAAGGAGACGCCGCCATGCCCATGGTCCTTCTGAAATGCGACAAGGATATTCCTGAACGCGAGAAGCATATTTACTTGAAGGTTGACGGCGAGGACTCGCGGGATTTCCTGCCCGTGTCCAACGCCGCGACGCTTCCCGGAACATTGTCCGAGCGCGGCTGCGCCTTTTGCGGCGCCAAGCTGGTGATTGGCGGCGTCCTCAAGGACACCATCCAGATGATCCACGGCCCCATCGGCTGCGCCTACGACACCTGGCACACTAAGCGCTATCCGACCGACAACGGCCACTTCAACATGAAGTACGTGTGGTCGACCGACATGAAGGAAAGCCATATCGTCTTCGGTGGCGAGAAGCGCCTGGAAAAGTCGATCAACGAAGCCTTCGACGAAATGCCCGACGTCAAGCGCATGTTCGTCTACACCACCTGCCCGACGGCGCTGATCGGTGATGACGTCAAGGCCGTCACTAAAAAGGTGATGTCAGAGCGCCCCGACGTCGACATCTTCACCTGCGAATGCCCCGGATTTGCCGGCGTGTCCCAGTCCAAGGGCCACCATGTCCTCAACATCGGCTGGATCAACGAGAAGGTTGGCACCGTCGAGCCGGTCATCACCAGCAAATACACCATGAATTTCATCGGTGACTTCAATATCCAGGGTGATACCCAACTGCTCAACCAATACTGGGAAAAGCTTGGCATCCAGGTCATCGCCCACTTCACCGGCAACGGCACCTACGACGACCTGCGCTCGATGCATCGCGCCCAACTCAACGTGGTGAACTGCGCTCGGTCGTCGGGCTACATCGCCAACGAGCTGAAAAAGCAGTACGGCATCCCCCGGCTCGACATCGACTCCTGGGGCTTCAATTACATGGCCGAAGGCATCCGCAAAATCTGCGCCTTCTTCGGCATCGAAGAAAAGGGCGAGACGTTGATCGCCGAGGAATACGCCAAGTGGAAGCCCCAGCTCGACTGGTACAAGGAACGGGTTAAAGGCGCCAAGATGGCCATCTGGACCGGCGGCCCGCGCCTATGGCACTGGACCAAGTCGGTCGAGGATGATCTCGGTGTCCAGGTGGTGGCCATGTCCTCCAAATTTGGCCACCAGGAAGATTTTGAGAAGGTCATCGCCCGAGGCAACCAGGGCACCTATTACATCGACGACGGCAACGAGCTGGAATTCTTCGAGATCATCGAACTGGTCAAGCCCGATATCATCTTCACCGGCCCGCGCGTCGGCGAACTGGTCAAGAAGCTGCATATCCCCTACGTCAACGGCCACGGCTACCACAATGGCCCGTACATGGGCTTCGAGGGCTTCGTCAATCTGGCCCGTGATATGTACAATGCCATGTACAACCCGCTGCTCAGGCTCGCCGCTACCGATATTCGCGGCAACCTCAACACCAGATTCCTGGAGGCAGCCGAATGACAACCGATAAAATCGAGCAACTGTTTGGCTATGTGCAGGAGCGTTGCTTATGGCAATTCTTCTCGCGAACCTGGGATCGGCAGGAGAATATCGACGGTGTCATTAAGACTGCAACCGATATGCTGACCGGAAAGGAGTTTCAGCTTGAGACCCCGATGGAGAGGCTATTCTACGCCGACGCTAAGATCATGGTCGCCGACTTCAAACAGCGGTTCCCCTGGATCGAGGAACTCGGCCCGGCGCAGATCCGCGACCTGATGCACGGTCTCAAGGACAAGCTGGTGGAGTTCACCATCACCAAGTCCCTGAACCACGAACTCAACCACTCGCTTTATTGAGCGGAGCGCCGATCATGGGTTGTGAAATCACCAATCGGGCAAGGGCAGGCGTCATCAATCCGATGTACGACTGCCAGCCCGCCGGCGCCCAGTACGCCGGTATCGGAGTCAAGGATTGCATCCCGCTGGTTCATGGCGGCCAGGGTTGCACCATGTTTGTCCGCCTGCTGTTCGCCCAGCACTTCAAGGAAAATTTCGACGTTGCCTCGACCTCGCTGCACGAGGACTCGGCGGTATTCGGCGGCCATCAACGCATCCGCGACGGCGTGATGACCCTGGTCCGGCGCTATCCACAATTGCGGGTGATTCCGGTGATCACCACCTGCTCGACCGAGGTCATCGGCGACGATGTCGAAGGCAACATCGCCGCCTGCCGCAAGATGATCAAGGAGGAATTCCCAGGCCGCAAGGTTCATGTGGTTCCGGTCCATACCCCGAGCTTCAAGAGCAGCCAGGTCGGCGGCTACGCCGAATGCCTACAGGCGCTGATCAAGACGATCGCGACCGCTAAGGCCGCACCCAACGGTAAGCTCAATGTCTTTCCGGGCTGGGTCAATCCCGGCGACGTGGTCTTGCTCAAACGCTATATGTCCGAAATGGGCGTGCCGGCCACGGTGTTCATGGACACCGAGGATTTCGACTCGCCGACCCTGCCCGACAAGTCAATTCACACCCACGGCCGGACCACGGTCGAGGATATCGCCGGTTCACCCAACGCCCTGGCCTCGGTGTCGCTGGCCCGCTACGAGGGCGCCAGCTCCGCCCAGTACCTGCAAACCGAGTTCAACGTGCCGGCCCACGTCGTGCCGACGCCCTACGGCATCGCCAATACCGATGCCATGCTGCGCAAGATCAGCGAGATCACCGGCAAGCCGATCCCGGATAGCCTGATCAAGGAACGGGGCATCGCGCTCGATGCCCTGCAAGACTTGGCCCATATGTTCTTCGCCGACAAGCGGGTGGCGCTGTTTGGTCATCCTGATCTGGTGATCGGACTTGCCCAGTTCTGCCTCGAGGTCGAGATGAAGCCGGTGCTACTACTGCTCGGCGACGACAACAGCAAGTACAAGAAGGATCCGCGCATCCTCGAGATGAAGGCGACCGCAACCTGGGACATGGAAGTGGTATGCAATGCCGATCTTTGGGAACTGGAAACCCGGATCAAGAACCCTGATCACAAGATCGACCTGATCCTCGGGCACTCAAAGGGCCGTTACGTGGCCATCGACAACAATATCCCGATGGTCCGGGTCGGTTTCCCGACCTTCGACCGGGCCGGCCTCTACCGGCACCCGACCATGGGCTACCAGGGCGCCATGTTGCTGGGCGAGACTATTGCCAATACCCTGTTCGCGCATATGGAGTACACCAAGGATCGCGAGTGGATCCTCAACACTTGGTAGGCCTGGGACCGGGGTGGGGACGGTGTTCCCACCCCGGCCGCGCGCCCAGCGATTCGTTGCCGAAAAGGGACTCCCATGACGTTGCTGCTCGATCTGATCGCGGTGCTGTCCGCCGATTCGCCCAACCCGTTGGCACTGCCCGAATACCGGCAGATCGAACTCTATTCCAAGCGCAAGGCCCTGACTTTTGCCGCCCCCGAAGCCAGCCACGGCGTGCCGCTCGACCGGATTGCCGGGGTTTGCCGTGCCTTTATGGTGCTGGATGCCGTCCTCGCCTCCCGAAACCAATCGGTTGAGGGCATGGCAAGCTGGCAGTGGTATCTCGAGTTACCCCGCACCACCCAGACCGACCGTATGGTCGCCGAATTGTATCGGGTGCTGCGGGTGGCGCGAACCGTGGCGTTCGATCCCCAAAGCGTCATCGAGATGCAGAACGGCGTGGTCAAGATCAAAGGCATCGTCAACAAGGTGGTGCTGATCCTGGACGTGTCGTCTGCGGGTCTGATGCTTTTGGAATCGGCGGTGGCCTATTACCTGGACGCGCTCCGCCAACCGTACCCGGCGGCCTATGTGGAGTCGCTGCTCGCCCAGTATTTTCATGATATTGTCGATGAAATCAGACGATATTCCGATGAGGGGCGCAGCCTCTACCAGTTCCGCGCCCAGCCGGCGCTCAACCGCCATTTCCGCTTTGACTGCGACAACCCCAAGGTCCGGCTCGACAGCGAGTTCCTGGAAATCGAGATCGGAGCAGCGCAGCGTAATCCGGCGCTTTATCCCATCGATTTCTTTGTCACTCTGGGCGACGTCCTGCACATCATCCCGGTCGAAGCCCTGACCGATGGCCGACTGCCGCTGGCTGAACTCGATCGCTGGCGCGCCCGCACCGCCGACGGGACCACCCTACCGGCCAACTTCCGTCCGCGCTTCGGCCGCGACATCGCAGCGGTCAACCAGCCGATGACCTGACCTTTTTCGCCCCCCCGAACCCATTCGAGGACCACGCCATGGATTGCCCGCACCTCCGGATCGCCATCGCCACCAACAGCCTCATCCAGGTGGATGCCAACTTCGCCGTCGCCAAGCAGGTGGTGTTCTACGACGTTACGCGCGATGCCTCGGAATTCGTCGACGTGGTTCATTTCAGCCGGGGCGCCAAGAAAGGGCTGGGCGGCGGCCAGGGTACCGCCGGCGGCGGTTGCGTCATGGACGAGATGGACGACGACGACGGCACCGGACGGGATCCGCTGCTCGAGCGGGTCGAGGCCCTGGAAGGCTGTTCGGTGCTGTTCGCCCTGGGCCTCAGCGATTTGGCGGCGGTGCGAGTCCACAATCAGCGGGTGTTCCCGGTCAAGAGCGAGCGAGTTCGGGATATCGACGAGATCATCGTCAATCTTCAGCGCATGCTGAACGGCGTACCGCCGCTGTGGCTGCGCCGGGTGATGCGAGACGGCGTCGGTAACCGGCTGGCGCTGGACGACCAGGAAATCTGAGACCAAGCCATTGACGCGGCCCGGCCGAGTGGCTACGCCAAGGGGATCGTCAGCAGGACGGCCCCATGGCGGACACCCCCGATCTTCGCATTCAGGTGCGCATTCTCCCCCTCATCGGCCCCGGCAAGATACAGATTCTGGAGGCCATCGACCGCCATGGCTCGATTTCGGCGGCGGCCCGCGTCCTGGGAATTGCCTATCCCAACGCCTGGAAGCTGGTGGATAGTCTGAACCATCATTTCCGGGAACCGCTAGTTACCCGGGTCATGGGTGGCCGTCGCGGCGGCGGCGCCGCTCTGACCGAAACCGGCCGCGCCGTCCTGGAAATCTTCCGGTCGGTGGAGATCCGGGCCAGACTTCTGTTCGCCAGCGATGTCGACGCCCTGAGCCACCTGCTGGCCCCGATTTCGGCATCGGTCCCGGTTGAAGGCACTTGCGAGGCGATCGAGGCCGGGATGGCCTCGCCGGACTGTCGTGCCAAGAAACGACGAGCAGCCGCCGGCACGCCGTAACCGCGCCGCCACTCGCTCCGTCACACCATCGAGCTTTCATGTTAACACATTAAAGCGGCCCTTGTGTGATGAGCGGCCCCGATACCGGCGGTGTGTCATTGTTAGAACTCGCCGGTATCATAACCATCGGGCCTTGATGGTGACTCATCAAGGCTGCCCTCAAACGCCGGGCGGGCGCATCCGCGCCCTTGGCTTCGCGTCCACGAGGACGCGGGGCCGCCGTCGCGGCCCGATACCGGCGGTGTGTCATTGTTAGAACTCGCCGGTATCAGACACCGTCAGGTTGGCAACTGGTCGGTTGCCGGAGGCGGCCCGTCCCGAGTATGATGCGCCGTGGCGACACACTCTGATCCCGCATCGCCATCCCGCCGATGGTTATGTCGACTGCGGTGTGGCTGTCCTTTAACTTCCCCCCGAGCCTGTGAAGAGTTGGGGAGATGCCGGCGGCAAAAGGCGTGAACAACCGGGCTGAGACTTCCCATCAGCCGACAAGACGACGAGAGCGGCAGATGAAAGGGTGGTTCAAGTCGGCTCGGCAGGTCCAACGGTTTCTTTCCATCCACGACCCGGTCACCACCCTCTTCAACCGTCGCCGAGACCACCAGCCCGTTGCCGACGACCGAGCCGCCGGAGCCGCGTTAGCCCCACCCCCACAATCAAGATTTGGATCGATACCACGATGACAGCGTGTTCAGACGGCAACCTCGGGGTCATCGCCCTAATTCCGGCTTACCAGCCGGCGGAGTCTCTCGTAGAATTCGTGCGGACGCTGCTGGATCGCGGGTTTCCCCAGGTGATCGTGGTCGATGACGGCAGCGATCCCGCCTGCGCCGGGACTTTTGCCGCCATCACCGCCCTGACCGGGGCCACCGTGTTGCACCATGCCATCAATCTCGGCAAAGGCGCCGCCATCAAGAGCGGTCTTAATTATGCTTGCGTTCATTGGCCCGATAGCCCCGGAGTGGTCACCATCGATGCCGACGGCCAGCACGGCGTCGATGATTCGCTGAAGGTCAGCGCCCGCCTTCAGGCCGAGCCCGACCGGCTGGTGGTCGGCGCCCGGAGTTTCGATGGCGACGTCCCCTTGCGCAGCCGTTTCGGCAACTCTCTGACCCGAGTTCTATTCCGGGTGCTGGTCGGCGTGCCGCTGTCTGACACCCAGTCCGGCCTGCGCGGCATTCCACGCGCTCTGGCGCTCAAATTGCTGTTGGTACCGGCCCAGCGTTACGAGTTCGAACTGGACATGCTGCTGCTGTGCAAGCAGCTCGGCATCGCCATTGTCGAAGAGCCGATTCTGACCATTTACCTTGAAAATAATAAAAGCTCACATTTTAATCCGATACTGGATTCCGCAAAAATATATTTTTCTCTTTTACGTTTTTCGATGTCGTCTGTGATTGCAGCTGTTATCGATAATAGTATATTTATTACATTAATTGGTCTTGGGTGGGCAATATTTCCTGGACAAGTGGCATCGAGGAGTATATCTGGGATTACAAATTACCTTATGATCAGAAATTTTGTCTTTTTTTCCGATGAGCAGCATAGAAAGTCGCTTCCAAAATACATAATCACTGTTGTGGTTCTCGGATTTTTCTCATACGGGATGATTATATTTATGTCAGAGCAATTTGATGTTTCGGTCCTCCTGGCAAAAATCCTGGCGGAAACGATCATCTATCTGGCGAACTTCGTGATTCAGCGGGATTTAATTTTCCGCACTAGCGAGCGGTGACTCGAAATCACCATCCACGACTACTCAGAGTATCTGGCCATGAAACATCGCGTATCGTTCATTCATTGCCCAAACCCGGTCTATGCTGCGACGCAAAACAATGGCGTCATCTTTATGCCGGTTTGGATGTATACCCTGGCCGCGCATCTTGATAGCAATCTCTATGACTTCGAACTTTATGATACGCGATTGGTGAAGGTCTCAGAAATCCAGGCCGCCGAAGTTTTTCTGTTCACGGGCATCAACCAGGATTTTCCTACCCTGGTCAGCGTTCACCGCCATCTGAAGGATCGTTATCCCCAGGCCCGGTGCATCCTCGGTGGCCCGATCACTTGGTCCTACGAACAGGCGGGCGACCTGGACAAGCTGTCTTTCTTCGATCAGGTGGTGATTGGCGACGCTGAAGACACCATTGCTGAAATCGTCGCCAAGGCGGTTTCGGGCGAGCCGCTGGTGCCGGTCTTCAAGAGCCCACAGCGTTTCGAAATCTCCCGCGCCCGGCCGCTGTTCCGGCCACTGCTGGATCGGACGATCAGCCAGTATTACGGAGCCGTGCTCGAGGTTTCGCGGGGCTGCCCGTTCCTTTGCGAATTCTGTGATATCCGGGTATTACCCGACAATAACCGCTCCCACAACAAGTCGCCCCAGCTCGTTGCCAGCGAACTGGCCTATCTTTACGATAAGGGCGTCCGTACCTTCCTGCTGGCCTGCGATAATTTCATCGGTGAGCCGCGCTGGGCCGAGCAGGTGGTGGACGAAATTCTGACTTGGCGCCAGCGGACTGGAGCGACGCCGGTTCTCTATACGTGGCTGACCATCAATCTCTATAAGATGTCGGGGTTGATGCAGAAAATGCGTCACGCCGGTTTCGATGTCGTATTCATCGGCGTCGAGAGTTTTAATTCCAACTCGTTGCTTGAAACCGCCAAGGTCCAGAACACCGCAGCCGGAGTGGTCGGTGCCATCCAGGACATCCAGTCCTATGGCTTCTCGGTGATTGCCGGCCTGATCTTCGGCTTTGATTCCGATGGCGACGATTGTTTCGACGTGACCCTTGACGGCATCCTCAGATCTGGCCTGCTATCGGGCGATCCTTCGTTCCTGACCGCCCTACCCGGCACCCCGCTCTATCAGCGAATGAGCCTGGGTGGGCGCCTTCGTGATGTCCGTTATGGGCTAGGCGGCCATAAATACCATACCAACATCCTCTACCTTCAGAACAAAGACCAGATGATCGCAAATTTCCTGCGCTTCATCCAGGTTATGACCGATGGCGAGTACCAGTTTAAGCGGCTAAAAGCGTTTTTTGAAAACCTTGATCGGGGCCATTATATTCCCTTAAACGGCGGCAGTTACTTTAACCTTGGGCAAGCGGTGCGCATGATCGTGCGTGATCCCGAAGCCGTCGGTTTGGCCCTGGAACGGATTGGCCGGTTCATCGCCAAGCCCCGCAATCTCGTCTGGTTCATCAAAGGCTTCTTCTTCGTTCTCGGACGTCGTCACATTGCCAACCGGTTCTCTTATCTGAAATTCTGGCTGGCTCTGTGGACCACCATCATCGTTAAGTACCAAAAGGTTAGTGCCGCTGATTTCGACATTGCCTCGGTACCGGCCGATTTCGATATCTCCCGAATCATTCCGCGCGACTACGAGGACGAACCACTCGAAGCCGCAGACTCAGGGGTCAAAAGAAAGGCCCAGCGCCGAGAAACCTTGAAACAACTCCATGCCCTGGTTGATCAGCGCAAGGCCGGGTAATACCAACGGCCCTAGACAAGATCCGTGCCGTTGGTATCGGCGGCGACCGCCGCCGCGCGCCCCATGGCGCGAAGCCAAGGGCGCAGATGCGCCCGCCCGGCGTCTGCGGGCAGCTTGGTATCGGCGGCGACCGCCGCCGCGCGCCCCATGGCGCGAAGCCAAGGGCGCGGATGCGCCCGCCCGGCGTCTGAGGGCAACCTTGATGAGTCACCATCAAGGCCCGATGGTCTTATTTAGCGGATGCAGAGATCGATTTTTGGATGCCAACCCGCTCCATTAAAGCCAGCGGACATAGTTGTTAACGTCGACGGTGGGGATCGGCTTGCTTGGAGCAAGGGTTGGCGTGCCGAGATAGAGAAAGCCAATTATGTGATCGTCTTGTTCAAGATGGAGAGCCGTGTGCAGACCGCGATCAAACATCAGCCATCCTGATCGCCAGATGCCGCCGAACCCTTGCGCTACCGCCGCCATCTGCATGGCCATCACTGCGCACCCGGCGCTCAGATGCTGTTCGAACCGACTGACGATGAGGCTTGGGCGATAGCGGGAGACGACCACGATCACCAGTGGGGCGCGATGAGGCATGCGGCGGGCGCGTTCGATCTCCTCGGGCGACCGGTCGGTCGCGACGGCGGCGCGCGCCATCAACGCACCCAAACGATCAAGGCCGTCTCCTGAAGCCAAGATAAAATGGTATGGGCGCAGCCGTTGAAAGTCAGGAACCCGCAAGGCCGCCTGCAAGATGACAGTCAATGCCTCGCCCTCCGGGGCGGGTGCTTGCAGCGCGGCGCAGGATCGCCGCTCCAGCAGCAACGTTATGGCGTCCATGTGCTCACTCATTATCCAGGGTCGGCGGCCATGCCAGGGGGACATCAATACGCTGACCGCAGCGCAGGCGATGACGCACCTCCATCAGGCTACGGTCGATCCGTTCCAGGATGGCCAAATTGGCCTTCTCGTCCGCCCCAGTCTCGATGATCTCTGCGACGGCACCGTTGCGGAGCACAATGCGTCGGCTGCCCAGCAAGGCCAACACCGGGTCGTGGGTCGAGATCAGCACGATCTTTTCTTGGGCGATCAGCAACGCCAGTGCTTTCTTGCGGTCGATGCCTGCGTTTTCGATCTCGTCGATCAGCACTACCGGCGACGCCGACAGGAGCGCGGTGTCGGCGATCATCAACGCCCGGGTCTGGCCGCCGCTCAACTGGGTTAGCGACACCCCGACAGCGAAGCTCTCGCCGGCGAGGTCATTGGCGCAGGCGATGACTTCGCGCACCACGGCGTCACGGTTAGGCGCCATGCGGCAATCGGCATGCATGGCCACGAACTCGCCGACCGTCAGGTCGACCACAAAATTCATGTTCTGGGACAGTTGTGCGATCAGCTTACGGCCAGAGGCGAAGCGCCAGCCGGGATCGGGCGGTGCGTCATTGACCAGAACCCGGCGGCCGGTCGGGGTGTCGCCCTGGGCCAGGCATTCGATGTCGGCCAGAAGACGGCTCTTGCCCGAACCGGTGGGGCCGACGATGCACAGCACGTCGCCGACCTGGAGGGTCAGGGTCAGCACTTCCGGGCGATCACTCTTGTCGTGTCCGCCGAGAACGGTCAGGGACCGCACCGACTGTTCGGACGTGCCGCGCAGCGTCTCGACCTGATGCGCCAAGGCTTCAAGATGGTCCAGCACCTGATCACGATCCATGCCGATGTCGGACAGACGGTCATCGGTCAGCGCCCGCAGCCAGGCGTCCAGGGTCCGGGCCGGCTTGGCCCCGGCAGCATCGGCCGAGATCAGGAACTCGGTGATCGCCGGGTGCCAGCCGGCCAACTCGGCGAGGGTCAGCGACAGCATCCGATCCCTCATGCCGATGCACTTTCAAAGCTCATCTTGCGCACGTTGCCGCGCTGATGGTCGCGACCGATCACGGTTTCGCCGATGCAATAGGGGCAGACCGAGGACGGCATGGGAAAGCGCAGGCGCCGGCCATCCAGAGTCTCCACCGGCGGCGCCTGACGCAAGTGAAAGGCGAGTTCGGCAGCGCCCTGGCCTGTGATGCCGTTGAAGAACAGGATTATGGCGCGGGGATTGGCCAGGCGGACATTGAAGGCGAAGACCTCGCGTTCGGCCTGAGAGACGATGTCGCCTTTGGTGACCACGGCCAAGTCGGCCAGTTTCAGCATCGGGCCAATCTTGCGCGGGGTATGGATACCCGAGAGCATGTCGACGACACAGACCGCCAGAACCCCCTGGATGTGCGGCGAGCAGCGGTTGCACAGGCCGGCGCTCTCGGCGATCAGTATGTCGAGTCCCGCCTGTTGGCCCCAACCCAGGCAGTCGTCGATGTTGCTGACGAAGAAATGGTCGGGACAGACGCTGCCCGAAAGGCCGACCACCACCGGCAGCCCGGCACGCCGATAGACCTGATCATCCGAGGTCGACAGGGCGTCGAACTTGACGATGCCGACGTCAAGGCCCTGGGTGGCCAGGGCCTTGACGGTCCTGACGATGACCGAGGTCTTGCCCACCGAGGGCGGCCCGGCGACCGTGATCACGCGCATAGGCGGTCCTCCTGGTCGGCAAATATCTCGCGGATCGCCCGCAGCAGCCTCGCGGTGGTCGGGTGACGCACGAAGTCCCAGCCCAACCAACTCAGCCGGGCACCGGCGGGCAGCGCAGGCGTCAGATCGGGACACAAGGCCGGGTAGCGGTTGTCATTGAGGACGCGTCCCAGGTCGGCGCCATGAAAGTGGCGAACCAGGACGTTGAGGCGCTCGCGATGGGCTGTCTTGACCGTCAGCCACAGCGGATAGGCCAACGCCCCGTCTTCGGGCCATACCACCTCGGTGTCGACGCGGCGGGGGCAGAGAGCGGCCAGGGACCACGGCAGCACATAGATGCCACCCGGCGAAGCGTCGGTACCGGCCAGCCGCGGCATCTGGGCCGAATGCAGCAAGGCCGGGACGTTGTCGAGCAGCCGCGCCAGTCCGGCCAGGCCGAACGCCCGCGCCATCGACAGCAGGAAAAACAGATTGACCTGGCGGTGACGGCGCTCGCCATCCCGGCGCCAGCCGCTGAACACCACCTGATCGCGATAACGCGGGTCCATGAGGTCGGCCCAGCGGCGCGGGGGCGGCAGACCGTTCAGGCGGCCATGGTCGATCAGCAGCACGAACGGCGCCACCGCGAACACCCCGATGCGGTCCTCGGGGTCGACCAGACCAGCCTCGGCGAAAGCGGCGACGACGCCGGCGGGCTGGCTGCCGACGAAGGCGCCATCGGCCACATGGCGGGCGTAGAATCGGTGATTGAAGGCGTTGCCGTGTTCGGACGAGACCAACATGTTGGGATAGTCGTCGAGCGCACGGATGAAGCGAAGCCGATCGAACGGCGTGCGGCCGCCCTGGCCCATAGGAAAACAGCATTTCAGTGCCGAACCGCCCTCGGCCCGGTAGCGCGCCACGAGATCGGCGACGCCGTCGCGAACCCGATGACGCAACGGCACCGGAACGGTACCGAGCAAATCCCATCCCTGGGGCGTACCGCGCGGCACGGCAGCGTCGCCGAACGGTCGGTTTGCAGACCCGACCGGCGGGGTGACGTCGAGGACGATCCGCGCTCCGGCGGTCATGACACCCATGCGCGGGGCTCCCGGATGGTGGTTGATTGACGGCTGAGGCAGTATTCGACCACGTGGCCGAGCAGGTCGGCCTGATCCAGCCCCCATTGGCCGGCGGCCAGGCAGATGGCGCCGCTGCGGCCGATGTGGCAGCAAATGTTGAACTCCAGAAACACCCGCCGGCCGCTCCTGGGATCGAAGCGATAGTCGAGGCGGGCATAGTCCATGGGGCCGAGCGCAACCCAAAGAGCGGTCACGTCGGCCCTCATGGCGGTTTCGGCGGCATCGTCCCGGAACAGTTCGTAGCCCAGTGGGTCGTCGCGTTTGAGGTGCTCGGTGATGATGCCGCCAATCTGGTCGGAGCGCGGCCGGACCACTCCCAGCATGATCGGCTGTCGACCGCCGAGCATCGGCACCGTGAGGTCGATGCCAGGAATGTAGGCTTCGACCAGCACCGCAAGGCCGCGCTCCAGCAGGGCCCGAGCGACGGCGGCGGCTCCGGCCCAGTCGTCCTGAATCGACTCAACGCTGATCCCTTCCGAGGCGGCGCCGAAGCGGTTCTTAACGAAATAGGGACCGACGAAGGGCGGCGGCACCGCCAGTTCCTCGGCCGAGCAGTAGATCGCGCCCTCGGCCACCGGGATGCCCACCGCTCTGGCCGCCAGCTTGGACAGCCACTTGTCCTCGGCCAGGGCGCGGATGTTGGGACCGGCGCCGACGTTGGGCAGACCCAGGAACGCGCAGGTCGAAGCCACGAAGATTTCGGGATGGTCGATGGGTATGCGGTTATAAAGCGAGAACACCAGATCCACATGGCCGGGCGCAGCCAACAAAGCCAAACAGTGGTTAGCCGTGCGCACGCGATAGCCCAGGTCGGTTAGAACCTGCCAGACCCGGTGGTAATAGGCCGGATAGCCACCGTCACCGGGATAGCTGCGGCATGCGTAGTTCGGCTCCTGGGGGGCATGGCGGGCGATGAACAGGATCCGCGTTGTCGAGGTCTTGGGCGGGCGGATCAGCAGGTCTGATACGACTGGCGAAACCATCGTGGCTGTCCTCCTCGGTGACGCTCCGCCGACGATCGGCCCAGGCCACCTAGCAAAAGCCGAGCCAACTGTGAAAAAGGCATGATGGCCGGGTCTCGGCGCTAGAATCGTACAGCAATGTACGAACGTCCAAGGGCGATGTTCGTGACTGTGCGATCAGGATCCCCAGCCTAGCTGGATTTCCGGATCAGGAGGTTTGGCCCATGGTTTGCTTCGTTGTGACCATCGGGGACGGAGAGACGGGGCGACGATGAACGATGATCCTCAGTTCAAAGCGCTCTTTGAAACCTCGGCGGAAGTGCTGATCGGACTCGCTCAAGCCTTCCGCGATTATGAACAAAAGAGCGAGCCAGCCTGGTGCGGGCTGGCCCGTTCGATCTGCCCTTGACCACAGGATGGCCATGATCGGCACAAAGCGAAGATGTGAAGCGGACCGGGACCGCGCCGTCACGAGGGGGCACGACACGATCGGCACCTTCGAGCCGATGCAGGCGCCATGGGTCCGGCCCGGAGTGGTGGTCCATGACCCAATCGAGCGCATCGACGGCCTGCTGGCGGAATTCGCCTTGGGCCTGCGCGGCCGGGGCTTCCACGTTACCGGCTATGTCCAGCGCAACAACCGCGGCTGCGCCGAGAAAGGCCAGGGCTGCGCCCCACGCATCGAGTATTTCGACCTCAGCACCTCCGCCACCCTTTCGGTCGAGCAGGACGCGGCCACTCGCTACTTGCGCCAAGCCACGCGCGAGGATGCCGACCTGCTCGTGATCAGCCGCTTCGCCGCCTGCCTTGAGGCCACCGAAAGCCTCAAGGCGCCGATCGGCACCGACGTTTCCCAGGGCATGCCACTGCTGACCTCGATTGCTGGACAGTGCATCCATAAATGGCACAGCTATGCCCGCCAGGACGGCGCAATGATCTCGCCCGACCTCGCGTCGTTGTGGTCCTGGTGGGGGCCGGAGCGGCTGTATCGCGACTTGACCCTGGGCGTTGCCGAACACGAGGTTCGCCAGATCGCCTGCGGCCTGCGCTGGATCATGGTCGAAGGGCCGTTCGGCGCTGGGCTGGCCTACCTGCCGCAGCATCCGCGCCGCCTACTGCCCCGCCTGCCGAGCTATGTTGGCCAGAGTCTGCGCAGTCTGGCTGGGCTGTCGCGTTCCTGGGATCCGCTGGAGATGGCACTGGGCATCGCCGCAATCAACGCCCACTACAACCGCTTCGACCTTGAGGGGTATCCTGGCAACGGCGTCAAAGTCTTTCGCAAGGTCGCGGGGCGGGTGGTTGTGATAGGCGCCTTCCCTGGTGTCGACGAGATCCTGCCTAATCGCGCCGTGATCGAGACTGACCCACAGCCGGGCGAGTTTCCCACTATGGCTATGGACACCCTGCTACCCAGGTGCGGTGCCGCAATCATCAATGCGTCGGCGCTGATCAACCGCAGTTTACCGCGCATTCTTCGGCTCGCCCGCAATCGCCGCGTCGCCCTGATCGGACCGACCACACCGATGACGTCCAGGCTGTACGAATACGGTATTGAGGTGCTGGGCGGCCTGGTGGTCGACAACCCCGCTGGTCTGGCGTCGGCGATCCGTGCCGGAGCTTTGCCTCGGGAGTTCGGGCGGTTCGGACGCTTTATACACCAATCACGGACCCGCCTTTCAGATCAGGGGGATTCAGAACGAGACAGATAGAATCATTCATTCCACAATGAACTTATACCATCGGGCCTTGATGGTGACTCATCAAGGCTGCCCTCAGACGCCGGGCGGGCGCACCCGCGCCCTTGGCTTCGCGCCATGGGGCCTGCGGCGGCAGTCGCCGCCGATACCAACGGCACGGATCATTGTCTAGGGCCGTTGGTATTACATTATGTCACGGAAACGGTGCGTCGCTCTATGCCCGATCATGGGCTGATAACATAGTAACAACAGGTACGACCCAATCAATTTGTTGTTGACGACCCCGCATCTCAATTTGTTGTTGACGACCCCGCATCTATGATGATCAGTTGCATTTTGCTGATGCAGGCTAAAACCTGTCATCGGCGCCCGACACGGTCTTCCGCGCTTAACTGGGCTGGAGATGTCGGTGTCCGACACGGCCTGAGCCGCTTCTGAACTCGCTGCACCTAGCACCGTCCCCATGATGCGTGCCTGGAGCCGATGGAGGCTGATCTATGCCGTTTTCCGTTACATCCCCCCAACTTGCCACCGTCACGGTGGAGCGCCTGACCGTACGGCGTGGTAACCGAACCGTTCTGCACGAACTGTCGCTGTCGTTCGCCGAAGACAGCATTACCGCCGTGGTCGGTCCGTCAGGGGTCGGCAAGACCACGCTGATGGGGGCCCTGAACGGCTTGCTGCGACCCTCGGATGGAGCTATTTCAATGGCCGGCATCGGACGTCTCGACGAAGCCGGGACATTGCGCGAGGCGCGTCGGCGCACCGCCACCGTTTTCCAGAACCACGCCTTGATCGACCGCCTGTCGGCGCTCGACAATGTGCTGCTCGGACTGGCCGACAGCCGCCATCCGCTGTCGCCTTTGCCCTGGCCTCGCGCCCTGCGCGAACGGGCGGCGCGGGCACTAGACGAGGTGGGTTTGTTGGGCCGAGCCACCACCCGCATCGATCGGCTTTCGGGCGGGGAACGCCAACGGGTCGGTATCGCTCGCGCCTTGGTGCGGTGTCCACGCCTGCTGCTGGGCGATGAACCCTTTGCCTCGGTAGACCCGGCACTGGCTCGGCGACTGGCCGAGGAGTTCCGTCGCCTGGTCGCGCGCGGCGGCCTCACTGTAATTCTGGTGCTGCATCAGCTTCAGATGGCCCGGACTCTGGCCGACCGCATCGTCGGCCTCGCCGACGGCCGGGTTGCCTTCGACGGTCCCGCCGCCGCCTTCGACGCCGCCGCCGAGAACCGCATTTTTCCATCCCATGCTCCCCTGGATGGGCAAGGCCCCGTCTCTCCCTGAAGAAAGGAAATCCCATGCGCCGTCACTGGAAACCACTGGTTCTGGCCGTAGCCTTGCTGGCGGGCGGCCTGTTGCTTCCGCTCTCCCAGGCGGCGGCCCAGACCCGCCCGTCGAAACTGGTGGTCGGGCTGCTGCCTGGGGAATCCGCCCCGACAGTTATGCGGCTGAACGAGCCGTTGCGGGCCTATTTGGAGCGGCGGCTGGGCCTGCCGGTGGAACTGGTGGTAGGCGCCAACTACGCCGCCACTGGCGAGGCGTTGCGCTTCGGGCGGCTCGACATCGCCTATCTGGGGCCGGTAACCTATATCCTGCGTTCGCGAAGTGCTAAATTAGAACCCTTCGCCCGGCCTTCACACCAGGGGACGGGGCCGACCTTCCAGGCGGTAGTCATCGTTCCCGCCGACAGCCCAGCCAAGACCCTGGGCGATCTCAAGGGGGGTGAGGTGGCGTTCGGCGACCCTGCCTCGACTTCGGGCACCTGGGTTCCGCGCTACCAGTTGCTCGAAGCCGGTCTGGTCTCGGGGCGTGATTACACCTTGCGGGTACTGGGCGCCCACGATGCGGTCGCACTGGCAGTTTCCAATCATAAGGTCGCTGCGGGCGGCCTGTCCCTGCCGATCTACAACCGCTTGCTCAAGGAGGGCAAGATCGACGCCAACTCGGTGCGAGTGCTGGCGTCTTCGCCCCCGATCCCCGAATACATGTGGGTCTTCCGCGATGGCCTCGATCCGACGTTCAAAGAGGAAGTCCGTGAAGCCTTTCTCCACGTCACCGATCCCGAGGCACTCAAGGTGTTCCGCGCCGAAGCGTTTATTCCCTGCGTCGATGCCGATGCCGATCCAGTCCGCAGCTGGATCGAGGCGATCGGCCGCGCTAACCCGGATGCAGTTCCAGCACCGTGACCGCCATCCCAACCACATCGAAGGACGCGGAACTGGCGGCCGTCCTGGACGACGGCCGCCGCCGTGTACTGAGTGGTGTCGCGACTACAGTCGTGCTGGTGCTGGTGATCGCGGGTGCCTTCGCCTATGCCAATGCCTTCGATCTGGAGCGCTATCGCGGTGCCGTGTCGACGATTTTGACCCTGGCTGCGGACTCGTTTCCGCCTGACTTCAGCCGCTGGCAACTCTGGGGCCGTCCGTTGCTGGAAACCCTGGCTATGAGCATTGCCGGAACCGTGCTGGCCTGCATGGCCGCCTTGCCGCTGGGCATTCTGGCGGCACGCACCATCGGACCGACTTGGTGTGGCGCGCCGATCAGGCTGTTGCTCAACACAGTGAGATCGATCCCTGGGCTGGTCTGGGGGGTGATTTTCGTGGCCGCAGTCGGCTTCGGACCACTTCCAGGCGTGTTCGCGCTGGCTTGCCATTCCACCGGCATGCTCGGCAAGTTCTACGCCGAGATTCTGGAACACGTCGATCCCGGCCCTGGCGACGCTCTGCGCAGCCAGGGCGTCTCACGATTGGGCGTGCTGCGTTTCAGCGTCGTGCCGCAAATTTTGCCACGGCTGGTCGATGTCACGCTCTATCGCTGGGAGCACAATGTCCGAGCCGCGACCGTTCTCGGTGTGGTTGGCGCCGGCGGCCTCGGGCTGGAAATCATCACGGCCTTTCATCTGTTCGAATACCGCGAGGCGCTGGCGCTGATCATCGTCCTGCTCGGGCTGGTCACAGCCATCGATTTCCTCGGTGCCTGGATACGCGGCCGATTTCTCAGGCAGGAGTGAACTTGCCCATGGCGCCCCTCATCCGTACCGCCACGCCCGACGACGCGGCCGAGATCGTCGCGCTGGTCTGCCGCCTAGCCGCCTTCGAAGGTGGGGTCGACGCCCTCGCCCTGACCGAGGACATCGTGCGCCGTGACGGCTTTGGTCCTGGGCGGCGGTTCGAGGTTCTGCTTGCCGAGGAGCGAGGTGACATCCTAGGCGGTGTCATACTGCTTGAGAGCTATTCGAGCTGGGCTGGCGCGCCAGCACTGATCATCCATGACCTTTACGTCGACCAGGCGGTCCGCAGTCGCGGCCTCGGCCGGGCATTGCTGGCTGCGGCGGCCGATATCGCGGTGGCACGCGGCTGTTGTCGTCTGGATGTCAACGTGCTGTCGTGGAACCAGGCGGCGCGACGGTTCTACCAGGGCCTGGGCTTCGCGTCGCTAGCTGACTGGCAGCCCCACCGTCTCGACACCGAGGGGCTGCGGCGTCTGGCCGCGCTCGCGGTCACGCCTCCAGAGCCGGCATGACCCGGATCGGCGTTTCCAACACGCTGGTAAACCGACGATCTGAAGCCCGGCGGCTGCGTTCGAAAGTGCGGGCTTCATGGCAGCTTCCCGATGAATCGATCCGGCGTCATGATAGGTCTCCGATTTATTTCAACCGGGGACAAAGCAAGCCGCGCGCCAGTGCCGCTCAGTGGGAAGATCGACCAACGGTTGGGAGACGCCATCGCGGATTTGTTCCGGGAGGTCCCTTTCGGCTGGATTTTGTACATTTTGGTAATAAGCCCAGGACTTGCCGTTTCTGGGTCAAAGACTGGGCCTTGCGGTTCGTCAGAGTGAATGTTCCTGTCGGACTCGTAACAGCGGGGCCGGACTCTGTCGTTATATCTGCAAAATCATAACGCTGGCGTCGGTGCCGAACGCGAGAATTCCAGGTCGGCGCGTTGGCACGAGGTTTGCTAAAACGAACCCCGACTGGCGACGCGCCGGAAACGACGCCTCTTGAAAATCGCCTCCCGAATAATCAAGGAGAGAGTTCCATGGCTGCTTTGCGTCAGATCGCATTCTACGGCAAAGGAGGCATCGGCAAGTCGACGACCTCCCAGAACACCCTGGCCGCCCTGGCCGACTTGAATCAAAAAATTTTGATCGTCGGCTGTGACCCCAAGGCCGATTCGACCCGCCTGATCCTGCACGCCAAGATGCAGGATACGGTGCTGCAACTTGCTGCGGAAGCCGGCAGCGTCGAGGATCTAGAAGTCGAGGACGTCGTCAAGATCGGCTACAAGGGTATCCGATGCACCGAGGCAGGCGGTCCGGAGCCTGGGGTTGGCTGCGCTGGCCGCGGCGTCATCACCGCCATCAACTTCCTCGAAGAAAACGGCGCCTATGAGGGGGTCGACTACGTCTCCTACGACGTGCTCGGCGACGTGGTGTGCGGCGGCTTCGCGATGCCGATCCGCGAGAACAAGGCCCAGGAAATCTATATCGTGATGTCGGGCGAGATGATGGCGCTCTATGCCGCCAACAACATCTCCCGCGGCATTCTCAAGTACGCTGCCACCGGGAGCGTTCGTCTCGGCGGCCTGATCTGCAACGAACGCCAGACCGACCGCGAATACGATCTCGCCGAAGCCCTGGCCAAACGGCTGGGAAGTCAGCTCATCCATTTCGTCCCGCGCGACAACATCGTGCAACATGCCGAGTTGCGCCGTCAGACCGTCATCGAATACGCTCCCGACAGTAATCAGGCGCAAGAGTACCGCACCCTGGCCCAGAAGATTCACAACAATTGCGGCAAGGGCGTGATCCCGACTCCGATCACCATGGAAGAGCTGGAAGAGATGCTGATGGACTTCGGCATCCTCAAAACCGAGGAACAAGAACTGGCGGAGTTGGCGGCTCGGGAAGCCACCGCCGCCGCCAAAGCTGCGGCTGTCGCCGCCTGACCAACCGTTCTTCCAGACTTGCTCAAACCTACGCATAGGTAGGTTTGACGCTGGATTTCTGCTTCACTGAGGCTGGTTTCGTGGCCGGCTTGCGCCGACCGCCAGAGCCTTCCTCTCCACAGGCTGACACCGTGGAACTCACG
>CAIXKV010000217.1 GCA_903920145.1 uncultured Rhodospirillales bacterium | reverse complement strand
TCAATTTGTCCCGTACATCCAGTTTTTCTGAGAATACTCTTAATATGCGCATGAATTGTATTAACCTGGACGCCTCGGCATTCGGCAATTTTAGCCGTTGATTGGCCACGCCCCAGGGCTGCCGCCACTTCTGCCTCGGTCCAGGTGATTTCGAAGAATTCCACCAATAGACTGGGATCCACGGCGGGCATGGCCGCAGGATTGGCCACGGTTAACACCCCGACATGACCCCCTTCCCAGGTTTCCCGCCCCCGATCCAGTAACGGCGTCACAGTCAGGAAATAGGCTTCGGTCGAATCCAGGCGGGAAACCCGTAAACTGATCCGGCGTTGGCCGGTCAGTGAGAAAAAACGTTCAAGACGCTTAGAAAACGTCGCTTGTTCCGACCACGTCTGCACCGTCACTCGCCCATCCACAACCCGCAGGCCATCCGCGTCATTCAAGATGGTCAACAAAGCCCGATTGGCGTCCAACAACAGACCTCGCGCCAAAATCAAACCAGACGCTGCCGGAACAGTCTCCAAGAAGCCGCTGGATGATCCCATAAAATAAGAGGCAGAAAGTCCTTGCCAATGGACAGGTTCCGAGGTTGCTTCATTCCAGCCAAATCGAGCCTTTATTTCTTTAGTAATATCAATACGAATTTGGTATGACCACTTTTCTAAGTCGTTTACTTTTTCATAGAATACTAGCATCGTTCGCCCATCCATATGATGGGTCATAAATTGATGGTGATCGCATGCGTCGCGATATGCGGCAACCGATTTCAGCCAAGCCTGCGGATTTTCGTAAATTTTTCTATTAGCCGCCTTACGATTATGAATGGCCGACCATAAAAAGTCCTCAAATGTCGGCTGCGTATTGAAATCAATGAAATTATAAATTTGAGCATGCTTGTTATTGACTCTAATAATTTTATCTTTTCCATCACAAATCACTAACGCCGCCCCTGCACGCTCGGCACGATCAAGAAGCTTACCCATCGCGGTGCTGATCATTTCCAACAACTCCTGATATCCATATATTTTATTATGAACAGCGCAACGACCGAATACTCTACTGGGTTCCGAAAATTCTAGCAATATCGACAACCCGACGCGCAATATCGGCCTGTCCCAGATAGCCTGTTTTTCGCATAATACTCTTGATGTGGGCGTGAACCGTATTGATCTGCACGCCACGAGATTCGGCAATGATGGCTGTTGACTGTCCACGTCCCAGGGCTTCAGCAACTTCTGCTTCGGCAGGAGTGATCTCGAAAAACGTCACCAATAGACTGATATCGATGGCCGGCATCGCCGACGGATTGGCCACCGTCAACACCCCGATATGCCCCCCGTCCCACATCTCCCGCCCCTGATCGAGCAACGGCGTTACGGTGAGGAAATAGGCTTCGGTCGAATCCAGACGGGAAACCCGCAGACTGACCCGCCGTTGGCCGGCGGCTCCAAAAAAGCGTTCCAGACGCTTGGAAAATTCCACCTGCTCCGACCACGCCCGCGCCGTCACCCGCCCATCAACGAGTCGCAGACCATCGCCGCCATTCAACAGAGCCGATAAGGCCCGATTGGCATCCAATAATTTCCCCCGCGTCGTAATCAAGCCGGCAGCCGTGGACATTGCCTCCAGAAAATTGGTGATCGGGCTCCCCGCCCCATGAACGAGGGGCGTAAAATTCTCGTTCCAATGCTTGGGATGAGACAGTAATCCATCTTGCCGCAGGCGAGCCTTAACATTCTTCGTAATATCAATTCGGATCTGGTACCACCATGTTTTGATATCGTGTAATTTTTCATAATAGACTAAAAAAATACGTCCATCCGTATGATGAGCAAGGAACTGACTATAATGACATATTTCCCGATACTGTGCACAGGTGCGAATCCAGGATCCAGGGTCTCGATAAACACGAGTATCTGCCATCTTTCCATTTTGAACACCTTGCCACTGAAAGTCTTCAAATTTTGGCAATTGGCTATAATCCATAAAATGATAGACCTTGGCGTGTCTCTCATTCACACGAACAATTCGATCTTGCTCGTCACAAATCAGTAAAGCCGCCCCAGCACGCTCGGCACGATCAAGAAGCTTACCCATCGCGCTATTCATGACGATCCGCTCCTCCTTCACGACTGCGTATCGGCGACCGCTTTCATCGGGCCTAGAATCGTACCAATGACTCGCCTCACCATACAGGGCCGGACAACCAAGCGCGGCCTCTCGAAGCCCTCACTGCATATACCTATATCACGTTACAAGCCCAAGCTGAACAAAATTACAAAGCTGCCGCGCTTTAATTGATAACAAGTGGCATAAAAGCCTATATCATTCCCGCAATAGGATAGGCCACCCTTCTTTTCTGGCTGCTCACCGTCGAACAATCCAGAAATTTTTTGTAACAAATGGACAATGCAACACAAAAAGCGCAGTCTCGACGGCGATCTCCGTTAACATTCTGCCATAATGATCGGAGATATACTCGTAATGTTTTTCTTTTTGCTTGGCCTTGGGCTTAAAACGTGGCCGTGGTCTTCCACAAGAAACAGTTCGCGTTCCCGCTAAAATTTCTATTGAATCCCAGGGGATCTCTCACGAATCCCGGCTCGGTATGGGTGGTGCTGCGCAGGGATTCGATCGCGGTTGAAAGGCCTGGGGCGATTTTGTAGGTCAAACCAACAGCATAAAGGTGTGCCGTGCGCGCACCAGGGGCCTGCAAGTCACCGGCATCGTGGCCGAACTCATAGTTAAAACCAAACGAGACAGGTCCGGTCTCGTAAGAAATGCCCGCAGTCCAGGTATACTGATCATCCTGATACAAAGGCCCTGTCGCTGCCGATTGGCGAGGATACGCCGATCGTCCGGCATCATCAAAGTTGCCGCCAATCAGAACTCCGGCATAACCCAGTTGGATTCCGGCTTGCCACGCCGATAAATTGTAGAATCTTTGTAGCGTTCCAAAATTGGTTTCACCTGTGGTGCCACCGATATAGGCCAAACCACTGCTCACGCTTACGCCGCCAACGACTCGATCGTCACGCAGGCTGAATTCGTAAATGTCATGATAGTCGCACCCCAACGTACCACCGCCAAGGCAATCGGAAAAAGCCTGGGTGCGTCCATAACCATAGGGCCGATTCGTGGTTGGGTTGACGTTGAGCATAGTGCGATTCACGCCGGTAAAGAGATCACGATTGGCCGGGGCATAGCTGACCGTTCCCATCAATCCATGTTGTGGGTCTCCATCAGAAAACAAGCGTGGGCTTATATAATTGAGTCGATTCGCTGATTTTACGAATGTTGTAATGGTATAGCCACCGCCAAAATAAGGCTCCATGAAGGTCAGTTGATTTTGAATCCATCCATCATCGCCAATCGCCCAATCTCCATCAATGCCGCCTGTTCCAAAATTTGAAGGGGCAATAACATGATAAAACATGTTGGGGTTGAGTTGCGTTCCCAACTCAATCAAACCCAATGAATTTCTCGCAAAGATATAGCCCTGGTCCGCATCCAAAACGCCCGTGCCCATAGAGGCCCGAATCCGCAACCGGGCACCATAGGTCAAGCCGTCATCGGCGGTCGCCGTCGATGTGACCGTCAAACGGAAGCGATTCATAAACTCGATAGCCTTAGCACCCGCATCGGTGTTCTGACTCACCATACCGGATGTAAAAAAGGCATCTCCTTTCAGAATGATAGAGAAAGGTGTGGGTAAATCGGCCCAAGCCTGCCCCTCATTCAACGCCATAATCAATAATACACAAAGAGCGATAACGATCTTATTCATAGAAACACGCGCGTTTAAAAGATTCGATTGCACAAGAATTAACCCGAAAGACTCAGGAAATCAATTCCAGACTTCATTCGATCCCTAATGATAAGGGCTGGGACTATCCAGGGGCAGCGCCCCTGGATAACGCCAAAGATCAAACGCTTTGGCCCCGCCAACCGTCAAGCTAGCTCTTCAGCTTGGCCTTTGATTCTGGAGGCCAACGCCGCCTCCAGAAAACGGTCAATATCGCCATCCAACACGGCGCCCGAATTCGAGGTCTCGACCCCGGTTCGCAAGTCTTTGACCATCTGATAGGGCTGAAGCACGTAGCTTCGAATCTGATGCCCCCACCCGATATCGGTCTTGGTGGCTTCCAACGCAGCCGAAGCCTCTTCCCGCTTCTTCAGCTCCGCTTCAAAAAGTCTGGCCCGCAGCATATCCCAAGCCTTAGCCCGATTTTTATGCTGGCTGCGCTCCTGCTGGCACTGAACGACAATGTTGGTTGGAAGATGGGTGATCCGCACCGCCGAATCGGTCTTGTTGATATGCTGCCCCCCGGCCCCGCTGGCCCGATAGGTGTCAATTCGGCAATCCTTTTCGTTGATCTCCACCACGATCTTGTCGTCAATCACCGGACTCACCGCCACACTGGCAAAACTGGTATGCCGGCGAGCTTGGCTATCGAACGGGCTGATTCTGACCAGCCGATGAACGCCGGCTTCGGTCTTTAACCAACCATACGCATTCGTGCCCTTGATCTGCACCGTTGCTGACTTAAGACCGGCTTCTTCACCGCCACTTTCTTCCAGCCACTCGGTCTTACAACCATGAGCCTCAGCCCAACGCAAATACATACGCAGCAGCATCTCGGCCCAATCTTGAGCCTCGGTACCGCCGGCCCCAGCATTGACTTCCAAGAAACAGTCGTTGGCGTCGGCTTCCCCGGAGAGCAGGCTTTCCAGTTCCAGCTTTGCCGCCTTGGCCTTCAACCCGGCCAAGACCCGCTCGGCATCGGTTGCGACTTCGGTATCGCCCTCGGCATCGGCCATTTCAATCAGCTCGAGGGTGTCACTCAACTCTCCCTCAAGTCGTCGATAGCCCGATACAGCGGTTTCTAAGTGAGTGCGCTCGCGCATCAAAGCTTGAGCGCGCGTCGGATCATCCCAAAGCTTGGGGGCTTCGGCCAGAGTATTCAGTTCGTCGAGACGACGCAGTGCGTTATCCCAGTCAAAGATGCCTCCTCAGCAGCGTCAACGAGTCTCTGATCTCGCTGGCCGCTGCTTCAATTTCCGCACGCATCGCGGGCTCCTTATCATATGTGGACGCCGGCGGAAGCTATACCGCCCGTGGCTCTGGGGTCAATAGACCCCCCCAACCGCCGGATCACTGTCCGGGTTGGGGGGTGCGTCATGAGTATCGGCTCCGTCGCCGCCCTGTCCAACATTGCCGCTCAACACCGGGCTCTCGCCTTCGGCGCCGGGCTCGGTTCCAGGAAGGAACGCTTCCCAAATCGCTTTTTTATCGCCCAAATCCGCCAAATGTCCGTTAGCGGGATTAACTCTCACCAACCGCACCCCTTGGGGCACACGGAACGGGATTCCAGGCGTATCTTGAAGGGCATCGACAATAAACTTCTCAAAAATTGGAACCGCCGTCGAGCCTCCGGTTTCGCGATCCCCCAAGGATTGGGGTTCGTCAAAACCGACATAGAGCCCCACGACCAGATCCGGCGTAAACCCCACGAACCAAGCATCATTGCTATCGTTGGTGGTCCCGGTCTTGCCGCCCAAAGGCCGCCCCAAGGCTGCCAACCGCTGGGCGGTGCCGCGCTGAACCACGCCGGTCATGATATTGACGATCTGATAGCACGTCCTCGGGTCTTCAATCTGTTCTCGATTATCCGGAATCACCGGCGGATCGATCCCCGGCTTCCAGGTCAACCCCGCACATTCGGGGCAAGACCGCTCGTCGTGGCGATAGATGGTCTTGCCGTTGCGGTCCTGCACCCAATCAATAAATGTGGGCGTAACCCGCTTTCCACCATTGACCAGCATGGCATAAGCCGTAGTCAGTCGCAGCACGGTTGTTTCACCGGCCCCCAAAGCCATCGGCAGATAAGGCTGGAAATTATCGATGATCCCGAATTTTTCAACGGTTGCCTTGACCTTATCCATGCCGACTTTTTGCGCCAAGCGTACCGTCATGACATTCCGCGATTTTTCGATCCCAACGCGAAGCGGCGTCGGACCAAAGAATTGCTGATGGTAATTCTCTGGTCGCCAAATCGGCTGGCCAAATCCGGGGTCATATTCAAAGGGCGCGTCCAACACCAGCGAAGACGGCGTAAACCCATTGTCCAAAGCGGTCAGATAGACGAACGGCTTGAAAGCCGAACCGGGTTGCCGCATGGCCTGGGTGGCGCGGTCAAACTGGCTCATGGCCGGACTGAAGCCACCACTGATCGCCAGCACCCGCCCCGTATGAGGATCCATCGCCACCAAGCCGCCCTGAACTTCGGGAATTTGACGCAGCGAGAAGACGTCAGAGGGCGAAGGAAGTGGGGGGGGCGAAACGGCATCTTTCGAGTCCTTGGCGTCCTTCCCCTCTTTAACGGCTCCCTTTTTCGTGACGAGGTCGTCGGCGCCGGGACGATCCACCAGCACGACATCGCCAACCTTCAGCACATCGGCGGGACGCCGGGGTTCCGGCCCCAGCCCTCCGTCGTCGCGAGCTTCCCGCGCCCATTTCATCTCGCTGAAAGGAATCCGGCCTCTTGTGCCCTTTGTGCCTTCGGCAAGACCAATGACCGCATCCCCCCCCTTCACCTCCAACACTACCGCTAGTTGCCAGCCCTCGCCCCCTTTAGGCAGCGCAACTCCCGCCACCTGCCCAGCCCAAGCGTCCAGATTGGCCAGATGGGTCACCGGGCCGCGCCAGCCGTGGCGGCGATCATAGGCCATCAAGCCGGCCCGCAGGGACCGAGTCGCAATCTCCTGAAGCCGGGGGTCCAACGGCGTCCGCACAGACAGGCCACCCAAAGGCTCCTTGTCACCAAAAAGCTGCGTGATCTTGCGGCGGACCTCTTCGGCATAATAGTCAGCCGTAACCTGTTCGGTATTGTCTCGATGACGGATTTCCAAGGGCTCTTTCATGGCATCGGCGGCCTCGGCGGCCGTGATGTAGCCATCCTCGGCCATCCGTCCGATCACCCAGTTGCGCCGGGTGAGTGCTGCGTCATGCTGGCGATCCAAACTGTAATTGTTGGGCGCCTTGGGCAAAGCTCCTAAATATGCCGCCTCGGCAATGGTCAATTCGTCCAACGCCTTATTAAAATAGTTCAATGCCGCCGCCGCCACACCATAGGAGCGGTTTCCGAGAAAAATCTGGTTCAAATAAAGCTCGAGAATCCGATCTTTCGGCAAAGCCTGCTCGATCCGCAGGGCCAGAATGGCTTCCTTAATCTTACGACTGACCGACATTTCATTACTAAGAAGAAAATTCTTCGCCACCTGTTGAGTGATCGTCGAAGCCCCCCGTGGCCGACGATCACTATGCATATGCTCAACATTGCTGATCGCGGCGCGCAGAACCCCCACCACATCAATACCGTGATGGTCGTAAAAATTCTTGTCTTCAGCGGCCAAAAAAGCGTGAACCACCCGCTTTGGCATCGCGGTAATAGGCACAAAAACCCGATGTTCAGAGGCAAACTCGGCCAACAGGCGGCCATCGCCAGCATGAACCCGAGTCACGGTTGGAGGTTCATAGTCAGCCAACCGATAGTAGTCTGGCAGATCCTGACCATAATGATACAGCACCCAATAAAGGCCGCCGGCCCCGACCACCGCCAGGAAAAACAACAGCGCGGCAATTCTCAGCAGAAATCTAAGCATGCCCGATCCACGAAAGGCCCGATAACCGCCGCCAGCGTCACGGCACGGCCAGGAGCGGGCCGTTTCGAGCGGTTATACCGCAGAGCGGGAGGAAATCTATCGTCGATTCGATCCCGGCAACCCCGCCCCGCATTCTCCACACGCCTCAGACCATCGGGCCTTGATGTTGACTCATCAAGGCTGCCCTCAGACGCCGGGCGGGCGCATCCGCGCCCTTGGCTTCGCGCGCATGGGCGCGCGGGGCCGTCGTCGCGGCCCGAGACCGGCAGTGTGTCATCGTTATAGCTCGCTGGTATCAGACCATCGGGCCTTGATGCTGACCCATCAAAGCGTTCAGGATCGCCGCCCGCCGCCCAACCACCCGAAATAGCTATCGATCGCGCGAACCAACGCCCCGGCCAACCGCTGCCGATGATCGGCCTGGGTCAACAGACCGACATCTTCGGAACTCGACAAATAGCCCATTTCGATCAGCACCGACGGGACATCAGGCGCCGTCAGGACCGCGAATCCCGCCGAGCGATCCGGCTTGGGAAGTAATTTCTGAATCCGCCCGACCTCATGCAACACCAATCCGGCAAAATGATGGGAATGGTTGCGGGTATCTCTTTGGGCCAGATCGATCAGAATCGTTGCTACCTGATCATTTTCATGGCTCAGGTCGATTCCACCGATGGCATCCGATCGGTTTTCCTTGGCGGCCAAAGTCTCCGCTTCGTGATCTGACGCCTTGTCTGAAAGCGTGTAGATCGACATACCGCGCACTTGGCTGCCAACGATGCTGTCCGCATGCAGCGAAATGAACAATTGAGCCCCAGCCTCCCGCGCCCGCGCCACCCGCTCCCGCAACGGGATGAATTCATCCTCGTCTCGAGTCATCATCACTCGGTAGCGGCCCGTTGCCTCGAGCTGCCGGCGCACCTCGCGGGCGGTGGCCAGAGTAATATCCTTCTCGTGGGCCCCATTATAGCCAGTTGCGCCCGGATCCACGCCGCCATGACCGGGATCCAACGCAATCATCGGCTTGCCAGGCGGGGCCCCCCGATGGGGTTTGGCTGGGGAAGCTGCGGGCGGGACGGACGCCGCTGCTTGTGGAGACGGAGAGGCCGGGGCTGGCGGCGGCGGAGACGACGGCGGGGCCGATCGCGGCGACACAAGCGGCGGTGCCGCCGACGAGGGGTAGAAAACAGGCGGCGGCGGCTCTTCGGCTGCGGAAGCCGGACCGTCACTTTGGGCTTCTGGATGATCGGACGACGCCTCGGACATCGGCGGCGACGCCGGCGGCGGCACCAGCGGAGTCGGAGGTGCTAATGGCGGCGACTCGCGAACGGCCGACCGCGCCGGAGGAGAAGACGAAGGCGGCAAAGACGAGGACGAGGACGGGGGCGGCGGCGGGACGAACGCAGCCTCACTCGACGGCGAGGCGCCGCCGCGCCCATGTTGCTGCTCCTGAGCAAAAGCCTGAGGGGACATCGATTCGACATCCAGCACCAGCCGGGTCTGATGCCCTTCTGATGGCGGAATCACCATGGCGGTGCGAATCCGCGCCGGCCCGGTGGTCTCAAGAATCAGTTGGGTCGCGCCAGGCCGCAGCCGCTCCAGATGATAGTTGCGAACCAGTCCCAGACCGGACTTGGCAGTTTCGGCGCCGGGCCAAACCATTTCGGGCAAATCCACCAACACCCGGTATGGATCGCCGACGGTGGCCGCGCGGAAGTGAACCTTGCCGCTGATTTCCAGGACAAAACGAGTTGTGGGCGCATGGACTCCCAAACGAGCCCCAATCACCTGAAGTGCCGGCTCGGTCCCAACGGCGGCAACCGCGATCAAGGGCAACACCAACCCGATCGCCCCGACGAGCGCGCCGGCAAACGCCATCATCCGCATCAAACCCGGATGGATTCCTGTCTGCTCGTCCCGTCGCCCCAATCCCATCGCCTCACGTCCAAGGTGCCAACGTCGACATTCCCGCCCTTTATTTGGACATAGCGCGACGAATCCAGAGCCTTCAATGGATATACCCGACCGATGGCATTCGTTGGCATCGGCTGTGTCGATAATGACACGCCCCCCAAGCCAAGCTCGCAGCCGCCTCAGCGTCCCCCATTGCGTCAACGGAAGACGACAGTTCGGTTCCCATTCAGCAACACCCGGTGTTCCACATGATATTTCACGGCCCGCGCCAACACGACATTCTCGATATCACGGCCAACCGCCACCAACGTATCCGGGGCCAGGGTGTGGTCGACCCGTTCGACCTCCTGCTCAATGATCGGGCCTTCGTCTAATTCCGCCGCAACATAGTGCGCGGTCGCACCAATCAATTTGACACCACGGGCATAAGCTTGATGATAAGGCTTGGCCCCACGAAAGCTCGGCAGGAACGAATGATGGATGTTAATGGCGCGATGGGCCAATTGGGCACACAACTCGGGGGATAAAACCTGCATGTAACGAGCCAAAACAACCAAATCGATGCGTTCACTATTGACGATTTCCAATAAACGGGATTCTTGCTGTGTTTTTGTCTCTGTCGTTACCGGCAAATAATGAAATGGGACATTGTGCCAAGCTGCCAATTGATAAAAATCACGATGGTTTGAAACGATTGCCGGGATTTCAATATCAAGACTACCGATTCGATATCGATATAACAAATCATTAAGACAATGACCGAATTTAGAAACCATAATGAGCACCCGTTGCTTGCGCGCGGCATCGTTTAGATGCCAATTCATGCGAAATCGCTCGGCAATCGGTGCGAATCCAGCTTCCAGCGCGGTCATATCAGGGGCATCCGGCGGAGCGGTAAATTGCATCCTTAAAAAGAATAGTCCACTATCAAGATCGCCAAATTGTGCGCTATCCAAGATATTGCACTGACGTTCGGCGAGAAAACCTGAGACTGCGAAGACGATTCCAACCGTGTCCGGACAGGAGATCGTCAGGATATAGGTGGTGCCTTCGGTGCGCATGGTTCGGTCCTTGGTCATGGGCGAGAGGGAAAGAAAGGCAACGGTTCGGAGGGGGCTCCGCCGCCGCCTTGCTTTTTAACACGTCAACCGCCTTCAGGCAAAACCAAGGACACTTTGCCCGCCGCCGATAGATTACGCATTCCCCTCATAAAAAGTTCTTGCCTCGATCCGCCAGATTGGCTAACTGTCCCTCGCCCACGGTCCCCATCGTCTAGAGGCCTAGGACACCGCCCTTTCACGGCGGTAACAGGGGTTCGAATCCCCTTGGGGACGCCATTTTCCGCTTTATTTCGGAAGCGAGCCGCGTTATCGCGACTCCTGGTTTCCTTGGGTCCGCACACCGTGGCGATGTCTTCGCCGGTCGGGGTCGCCGAACCGCCCAGCACTTTCCCAGCAGACCTAACCCGACGCTTCCCGCCCGCAGTCCCGTGCGCGCGAGGCCAGGGGCGCAGCCGCGCCCTAAAGAAGGGCGGGGATTATCGTGGCCCTACTTCTCCGAACGCCAGCCGGTTGGGAACCGAACCCCTTCATCACGTTGACAAGAATCGCTCTTGGCCTATCCTGGAGGATATGAGAGGCAGACAATCAGCCCTTAGCGGTGATGTCTGCGTGTTGTATTCATGGAACCACAAAAATGAGTAAAATGTCCGGAGCCGAAGTCGCAAAACCGAACCGCGACCGATTCGTCGGGTTCGCTTTCGCCGGAGGCCATCTTTTACTGGAAACCAATAATGCTGGAGTGATCACATTTGCGGCAGGGGCGCGCTGCGGCTTGGTTACGGGGTCACTGGATGATATGATCAATCATAGCGTATTTGAATATTTTCCTTCCGAAGAACATTCTTTACTCCGCATGCTTCTGCTCCGCCTGATCAAAAAGGGCAAGCTCGACGTTACTCACGTTGTTATGAAATCGGCGGCGAACCAAACCTTTTCGGCCTTTTTAGGCGCCTGCCGCCTGCCCAATCATCCCGACCGCTGTTTTTTCAGCGTCAGCATCCGAGGCCAAGCCACCAACCGAACGGCGGGACGCGGAATTCCCGACGTTGCCGCCTTTATGCCGGTTCTGGAAAGCCACCTAGCCGCCGCCAAAGCCACCGAAATCTCCCAAGCCTTGTCCATGGTGTTGATCGAAGGGCTACAAAATGCCCGTGGCGAAGACAAAATCCGCGAGGTTCTGGAAGCTTATTTCCTATCGATTTCGACCGGCGGTGACAGCGCCGTCCGCTTATCGGAAGATCATTATGCCGTACTTCATGGAGAAGAAGGGGCTTTAGAAGATATACAAAGAAATATTAATCAACTTTTAGCCGATTCCAATGCCGATGAACTCATGAGTTCAACGCGTATGTGGCGCGTGAATATCGGAAAGAGCGAACTTCCGCTGGCCGACGTCGCCCGTGCAATCGGATTTACTCTGAAACGATTTGCGAGTGAAAGCCCGAAGGGTTTTGAAATTATCAATATCGATCAAACCATTGAGGAGCTTCTATCAAACACAGTCGAGCGAGTTTCAAGAGTTCGCGCCACCTTGGAAAAGCGTAATTTTCACCTCGTATTTCAGCCTATCGTGCGTCTTACTACCGGCCAATTGCACCATGTTGAAGCCTTCATGAGAATCGATAATGGCGATTCTCCTGCTGATTTTGTTGCTTTTGCTGAAGGTATCGGGCTTAATACTGACCTTGATCTCATGGTCGTTCAAGAAACATTAGATGTCCTACGTAATGCCTATCTTAAAAAACAAATTATTCCGGATATTGCGGTCAACATCTCCGGCCAGTCTCTCAGCAGTAAGATGTTTTTGGATCAATTGGAAAAGGTGATCCAACCCTATAGTGATGTCTCGAAAAAGTTACTGATCGACGTGATTGATTTTTCAACTTTATCGGATTTCAGCCTGCTCAAGGCGTCTCTGGTCCGATTGCGTAAAATGGGCCTGCGCCGTTGCCTGGGCGATGTCGGCGGCGGCAATGCGTCTTTCATGTCGCTCAACGAACTCTCTGTCGATTTTGCAAAACTGGGCGAGCATGTGGTGCATGGAGCGGTTCGGGAAGGACGGGAACGCACCATTCTTCAATCCATCATCCAAATTTGCAGCCATCTCGGCATTCTGATCATCGCCGAAAAAATTGAAACCGAACAGCAACGCAATCTGTTGCGTAGCCTTGGGATTCCCCTGGGCCAAGGATTTCTGTTCGGCCAACCCAGCACAGAGATGCCGCCGGTCGACCTGCACTTAAAAGGCACGGATAAGCGGCGATAAGACAACCCCCACGGCCCCGGCGAGCCATAAGAACGACACATCGTCGGCCTTCGGGCTGCGGTCGCAAACGCGCCCGCCCAGTGCCTGGGCGACGCATCAAGGTATCTCGAGGGTCCGATCCCGTATCCCAAGGCCCGATCCGTCAGGATCGCGCAGGCTTCCGCGAATAGCCTGCGACTTCCAAAGCAATCATACCGGCGAGCCCTGATACTGACACATCGCCGGTATCGGGCCGCGACGGCGGCCCCGCGCGCCCATGCGCGCGAAGCCAAGGGCGCGGATGCGCCCGCCCGGCGTCTGAGGGCAGCCTTGATGAGTCAACATCAAGGCTC